>JANWIX010000018.1 GCA_025449675.1 Nitrososphaera sp.
ACTCCGCGTTTTCAAATCCGGGCGACTACATGATGGCCGCGTCGATCCCGTCAGGCGGGCACATCTCGCACGGCAAGAAGGAGCATTCCGGAACTGCGGGGCTTGTCCACGGGCTGAACATCGAGCATTACCCGTTCTTGAAGGAAGAAATGACCATTGACGTCGACGCGACAAAAAACAAAATAAAAGAGATGAAGCGTGACGGCAAGGCTCCCAAGATTGGGATGTTTGGCGGCAGCCTGTTTCTGTTCCCTCACCCTGTCGAAGAGCTGGCTGGCTTTATGCACGATGAGGGCATGTATGTCAATTACGACGGCGCTCATGTAGCAGGGTTGATAGCAGGAGGCGAGTTCCAGGATCCTCTTCATGAAGGAGCCGACTCGATGACGATGAGCTCGCATAAGACGCTGTGGGGCCCGCAGGGAGGCATCATTGTATCGTATGAAAAGCATGCAGAGGCAATAAAAAAGGCGATATTTCCGGGAAACACTAGCAGCCACCACCTGCACCACGTCGCGGGCAAGGCCATTGCACTTGCAGAATCGCTGGAATTTGGCAAGGCTTACGCAAAGCAGGTGATAAGAAACGCCAAGGCGTTCGCAGAAGCGCTTGCCGGCTTCGGATTTGGCGTTCTGGGTGAAAAGCGCGGCTACACCGCATCTCACCAGATAGCAGTTGATGTCACAAAGTTTGGTGACGGCGGGACCATAGAAAAAGATTTGGAGAAGGCCGGCATCATATTGAACAGACAGCTATTGCCGGGCGACATAAAGGCCGGAAGGCACTACATGCACCCAGGCGGCGTGAGGATCGGAGTGCCCGAGGTGACGCGTCTTGGAATGAAAGAAGGCGAAATGAAAGAGATCGCCAATTTCATAAAGCGCGTAGTAGTCGATAAGCAGGATTCGGCAAAGATAGCTTCAGAAGTTGCAGAGTTCAGGAAGCAGTACCAGAGCGTGCAGTATGCCTTTGACAACGCTTTGAAGGCATACGAATACGTTAGCCTAATCAGCGTAAAATGATGAGCGTGTCGAATCTTAGAGCCATTTCGTTCTGATACCAAGTGCTGTAAAGTGCGGATCGTCACTCAAGATGTAATCTACAGTTCCAATGGAGGCAAACGCCGCTACGAGCGAATCTGCAAATGGCACGTCCCTGTGCTTTAGCAGTAGCCTGCCCGCTCCCAACGCCAATTCTTCGTCTATGGATTTCACCTTTGCCCCACGTTCCTTCAACACGTTTATCGTTCTGATGGCTCCTTGGATACCGATTTTCGATCCGGCTATCTTGAGAAACTCGCCTAATACGATGCTAGGCAATATCATCCCATTAACCAGCTCTTTCTGTACGAATGACCTAGCTTTATCACGCGTAATGTTATCAGGAGGAAACTCCAGCGTCAAGAGGAGCTTTGTATCTACTGCCGATGTCATCGCCATTCGCTGCGAAGCCGATCTAGTTCGTTGATAATCTTGTCGTGTTCCTTCTTGCCTGCGACTTTGCCTATCTTGATCGCTGATAATGGTTTTAGAAGTATTCCATCTGGACGTTCCTCGATTTCTAGCAGCGAGCCTTCCTCCATGTTCATTCTCTCCCTGATGTCCGCAGGCACGGTAACCTGTCCCTTGCGTTTGACTCTAACTCGGTACAACTGTCTACAGGTATGACTGCAACAAAGTTGTATTAAACCATTGTGTCGTCGCGTGCTCGTAGCTTCCATGACCACATTAGTCGCTATTTGGCAACTGAGTTGAGATAGAGATCGGCTTAGTCATTAGAGTAGAGAAGGGGGCCTGTCGGGATTCGACCCCAAATATCAAACTACTAACCCGGCAGGCTTTCATTAAGCATGAGCGCGAGCAGTGCCGCTCTCAGTTCCTTGCCGTATGACGCCTGCTTGAAGTATATTGCATTCTTTGTGTGGTCGATATTCTGGGATATCTCGTCCACACGGGGCAGAGGGTGCATCACCGCGACGTCCGGCTTGGCCTTTGCCAGGGTATTCTCGTCAATAGTATATGTCCCCCGAACCTTTTCATATTCCTGCAGGTCCGGAAAGCGCTCGCGCTGGATTCTAGTGACGTATATCACGTCGGCATCAGACAGCACGCCGTCGGCCAGCTCGCTATGCTCTTTTATCCTGAGTTTTCCCTGCACTTCATAAATCGATTCCTTTCTCACCGCCAGGCTCGGCGGGGACACCAGATGAAGATCGACGTCATAGTTGGTCAGCGCATAAAGCAGTGAATACACCGTCCTTCCGTATTTCAAGTCGCCGACTATTGCTATTGAAAGTCCGTCGATCTTTTTCTTTTCCTTCAATATCGTGTAGAGGTCAAGCAAGGCCTGAGTCGGGTGCTCTTCGCTTCCACTGCCTGCATTTATTATCGGATTCTGCGATAGCTCGGCGGCAAACCTGCTCGAGCCGTCAAGCGGATGGCGAAGTACAATGACATCTGAATAAAGGTCGATTATCCTTATCGTGTCTGCAAGGCTTTCCCCCTTTTCCACCGACGACGATTTCAGGTCAGAGATCCCGATCGAGCTCCCGCCAAGCGAAGCCATGGCGGCTTCAAAACTCATCCTAGTCCTTGTGCTGGGTTCGTAGAAAATGTAGCCTAGGGTCCTCCCTTTGCCAAGTTCGCTCCGTTCAGCCGGCCTGAGCTTGCTCACCTTGTCGGTTGCGTCAAAGATGAATTCCAAATCATCCTTTGTAAAGTCCTTGATCGAAACAATGTCCCGGTCGTAGAACGAGTTGGAAGACATCTGTTTTTCCAGAGGGAGGCTTTGTAATAAATGCTATCTTTTTACTTTCTAAGTGCGCTGAAAAAGATGTACAGGATGATTATTATTTCAAACCTACCAAGGATCATGACTGTTGTAAGCAGCAATTTTGAAAATGAATCCAGAGCAAGCGAAGTGATGCCAGTGCTCAGGCCGGTGTTGGTCAGCGCGGAAACCGACTCGAACATGCTGTCTTCAATGCTTGCGCCGGTCGTAACACTCAGTACAAAGCCCGTGGCAAGCGAGACAGAAACATAGAGCCCTATGACAAGCAGGATCTCCTTTACCAGCCTGACCCGGAGGACCTCACGGATTACTTTTAGCAGTTCGCCCTGCCTCCGGACTATTTCTTGGAAATCCCTCTTGCGGTACTCATACTCTTCAAGCAGCTGGTCGATTACGCCGCCATTCTCTTCACTGCGATGGGGGTTGGCCGCCGAAGATATCGAAGTGTAGCTGGGGACTGTAGGAGAATAAGTGGCTGACTCTTTCATCGACTGCCTGCCTATCCTTCTTGAAAGCTCTTGATAGAGTATGACGAATCTGCCCACCTTTATGCCGCCGGCAGTAGAGAAGGCCGCCCCTCCTACCAGCATGATGGCCATCAAGAACACCTTTGCCGCCGCAGGGATTAACTGAAAGTTCAGGAACTGAAAGCCGGTCGTAGTGGAACCGCTTATCACGTGGTAAGCAGAAGAGCCTAGGTCGACTCCAGGCGCCCCAAGGGCGAGAAGATAGAATATCGGGACAGAGACTGCCATAAGGACAAAGTATGCCGCTACTTCCGGGCCCAGAGTCTTTCTCCCGGGCATCCCCTTCTTGCTGAAAAAGATGTAATAGTGAAATGCAAACGGCAGGGCTGAAAGGATCATTCCCGCGCTTGTCACGAGCAGGACATCAAGGTTTCCCGCCGAGATTATGGTAGAGCTGGGAGAAAATCCCCCGCTGACGACGGTGGCAAGCACAACGGAAATTGCGGTAAGGTCGTCGGTTCCAGTCGGCACAACGATCAGCAACACCAGAAAGACAGTATACACCGAAAATATCACCACCAAGGTTACGATGAACTCTTTGAACCGGAGCATTCCTCCGCCAAGCACGCTTCTCATAGTACTTAGCTTTTCTTCCGGGAAGAACAGCATGATGACGAGGTACACAAAGCTGAGGCCACCGACCCACTGGGTGTAGGACCGATAGAATGTGAAACTTTCCGGCAGGTTTTCCGGCTGGGTTATCATCGAGAGCCCGGTCGTGGTAAAGCCCGACGCGCTTTCAAAGAGGCTGTTTACAAAAAGCGAACTGCCCTCTATCCCCGGTCCAAATGGGTTCAGGTAAATGTAGGGAAGGGACCCAAAGAGGGACATTACCACAAAGCTCGCAACTACAAAGATAGACGCCTGCCTCAGGTTCATCGGCCCCCGCTCCCCATATGACATCAGGAAAAAGCCGGCAAATGACAGCCCTACTACTTCCAGGTAGACACCAGTGATGCTGCTGGCTTCGCCAAGCGCGGTGCCCAGTAACGCCGGGACGACGAGCAACACTCCGGAAAACTGGAGCAAAACTCCCAGGTTTCCGAGCACGGGCTTGTACTGCTCCGTGAGGGTAGCCTTGGCGCGCTTTATCGTCCTTTCCAGGACTGACGTTCTGATGACATCGGCAAGAGCAGGCTGCGTCACTATGCCGATTATGGAAGTGCCATCCTTGATCGGAATGCGCTTCACTCTGTGGACGCGCATCTGATTGAGTGCCTGCTTCACAGTAGCCTTGGAATTCAAGGTGATGACGGGAGACGACATCACCTCCTTGATTACTATCTTGTCCGACTCCTCGCCCTTTATGATCACGTCTATCATGTCGCTGTCCGTGACAATCCCAACTGCCACGCCGCGCTTTGTCACGATTATAGACTCGGCCCTTTGCTGCTGCATCCGCTTGACGGCGCTCGCTACGTCTGTCGTCTCGTCAATCAGAACAAATCGCCTGCTCATGTAAGAAGCGACGCGCTTTTCCAGAATATCCCGCATTTCCCTGTTGGAATCGAACAGATAGCAAATCCCTTTTCCTATAACTTTTCCCCTCCTAGCCAAAGCGGCAGATCAAAAGTTCGCCCGTCAGCCCGCTAGGTTCATATCCGTATTTCATGGTGCTGTACAAATCCCCTGATGGCAATCTACAGGTACACGGCCTACAAGACGCCCAATATCGGCATATTCGTCAAAGCCAACGACACATTGATAGTTGTGCCGTATGGCTTTGCAGAAACAAAAACCAAGAAGCTTGTCGAGTACCTCCAGGTCAGCGAAGTCTACGCTTCCGTTGCAGGCACCAGGCTACTGGGACCAATGACTGTTATGAACAACAACGGCATTTTGCTCCCCTCGCTTGCTTCCGACGAAGAAGTCCAACTGCTTCGGCAGGCAAGCAAGCTCAACGTGGAGCGAGTCGACAGCAGGTTCACGGCAGTCGGAAACCTAATTGCCACAAATGACAACGGGGCCATAGTCTCACCGCTTCTCGACGGGCAGGTCGGCCAACAAGTCCAGGACGTCCTGGGCGTGCCGGTTCATTCCATGACAGTTGGCGGCTTTGTCCAGGCCGGATCGATGATAATCGCGACCAATGGCGGCGCTGGAGTCCACCCAAAGGCCACGGAGGAAGAGATCAACACCGTGTCTGAAGTACTGCAGGTCCCGGCGGAGCCGGTCACAGTAAACGGCGGAGTACCTTTCCTTTCATCAGGCGTAATCGCCAACACTAACGCCGTGGTTGTTGGCAGCATGACAAGCGGCCCCGAGCTTATCATGCTCAGCAGGATATTCAAGGCATGATTGTGGAAGTCCTCTGCGTGGGCAACGAGCTGCTCTCCGGAATAACGCTCAATACAAACGCGCATTGGCTCGCGGGCCAGGTAGCTCACGCCGGCGCTATCGTCACAAGGGTAACGACAGTTAGAGACGACTTGCGCGAAATATCCGCAGCAGTCAGAGAATCGCTCTCGAGAAATCCCGACATTTTGATAACCACCGGGGGCCTTGGAGCGACCTACGATGACATGACGCTCGAAGGCGTTGCGATCGCGCTCGGCAAGAAGGTGGCAAAAGATGACCGCGCCGTAGAGATGCTGAAGAGAAGCTACGCCCGGCGCAAGCTCAATTACGAGTTGAATGAAGTTCGACTAAAGATGGCGACCATACCGGAAGGCTCCACGCCGCTTGAAAACATGGTCGGAAGCGCGCCCGCCGTCACGGACAATTCGGGCGGCACCAGGATTTTCTGCCTTCAGGGAGTACCGCCGGAAATGCAGGAAGAATTCGGCGAGCACATCCTTCCTGCCATAAAGGAAGCCGTAGGCAATTTTGTTTCAGAAGAGATCAACTATGAAGTCCTTGGCGTGACTGAGGCCATGATAGCTCCCGCGCTTGTACGGATAGTCGAGTCAAATCCGAGAGAGGCGATCTACCTAAAGACGCACCCACAGGGCTATGAAGCCGACAACACGCCGCATATTCGCGTGCACCTTGTGTCCAGCGGAAATGACCAGAAGCAAGTAAGAAGCAGGCTAGATGCCGTAGCCGATGTCATCAGGCAGGAAGTTGTTCAGCTTGGCGGCAGAATAACAGCATGATAGTATTCCTGCTCGCAGGTGTTGCGGCCGGAACTGCAAGCGCGCTGTATCTTGCATACAATTATCAGCCGATACTACTCAATGGCACGATCCACGCCGCGATTTTTGCTTCAGGGCTGGTGGCAATGCTTTTTGCAAAAAGGCTGACCACAAAAGCCGCCGGCTGGTACCTAGCGGGCGCGCTGCCCGTGCACCTTGCAATCCATTTCGTAGTTGTCCGCGACCTGGCTCAATTGACAGGCACAAGCCACATCTTGCTGAACTTCTTGTCCTTTCCGTGAACCACGGTCTCAAACATCGACTTTAGCTCCTTTGTCATCCTGCCTACCTTGCCATCGTCTCCAACAACTCTGCTGTCGATTTCTCCGACAGGCTTGACCTCTGCAGCGGTGCCAGTTAGAAAGACTTCATCGGCGATGTAGAGCTCATCGCGCGATATGTCGCGCACTTCACAGTTGATCCCCTTTTCCTTGGCCAGTGTCAGAATGCTGTCCCTTGTAATTCCATCGAGTGCGCCAGATGCGGTTGGCGGCGTCACAAGCGTGCTGTCCCTGACGATGAAAATATTCTCGGCGCTTGCCTCGACTACCATTCCGGCGGTATTGAGCATTACCGCTTCGTCAAATCCCGCCTTTATCGCCTCCACTCTTGCAAGCGCAGAGTTGGCGTAATTCCCTGTAGCCTTGGCATGCATCGGCATCGCCCTGTTGTCTATTCTGGCCCATGCAGACACCATCAGCCGCGCCCCTTTTTCCGCGCCGTCAGCCTTGAGGTATTCGTCCCACTTCCACACCGCCATCGCGACAGACACTTTGTTTGGCAGCGGGTTGACGCCCATCTTGCCGTAGCCGTAATACGCAATGGGCCTGACGTAGCACTCTTCCATGCCATTCACCTTGACCGTCTCGATGGCTGCCTTTTCGAGCTGTTGCTTCGAATAACCAAGATCCATAAAGTATGCCTTTCCACTGTTGATCAGCCGCTGGATATGATCGCCGAGCCGAAATATTGCGCTGCCGCTGACTGTTTTGTAGCACCGCATCCCTTCAAAGACTCCGGTCGCGTAATGCAAGGCATGCGTCAGCACGTGTATCTTTGCATCGTCCCAGTCGACTAGCGAACCGTTGAGCCAGATCTTGCCTTCTGTCATTTCATTCCACGAATCTTGCTTCTAGTAGAGTGAATCGCCCTGACCGCGTCTGCAACGCTGGTTCCCTTGTCTTCTACTATTATCAGAATCCTTGAAGTCTCTTCTTGCGCGTCAAGGTTGAGGATGTTGATGTCGTGCTCGCTCACAGTGCTGCTGGCAGTCGCGGCGATCTTGGGCACGCGCCACATCTCGTCTCCTATCAGCGTGACCACGCCCCTTCCGTAGACGATCTCGGCCTTTGGGTGGTACGCATGTATGTGCCTCTCCTGCCTCCTCACATAGTCGGCGTCAAGGAACAGCAGCCTCGTCATTTCCGCGTCGTCTACCATGTATGGGGACAGTTTTACAAAGTCATGATACTGCTTGTCGCGCTCCAGAGATGCTACAAGATGGGATGCGGCGATGCTCTCCATCCTCACAACAGCGCAGTTCTTTTTCCCGGTCACTATCTTGATGGGGTTATGCTCGCTAGCATCCTCCGGCAGCTTTTTCTGGATGATGGTAATGCCGCCGTCCGGCTTTGCCATGTCGGTGATGACTATGGGGATGTCAAGCTCGTTATCGTCTATCTCCTTGATGGCTATGGGGTCAAGGATTTTCATGCCAAACATGCCGGCCAGCTTTGCCTCATTGTAGGAAAGATACTGTATGAACTCGAGCTCGTCTCTTACGATCCGGGGATCGGCGCTGAGGACCGCACTATCCTTTTCAAAGTCAATTTTGACATCGTCGTGACGGTCCTTGAGCAGGATCGCAATGTCTGCCGCCGTCCTGTCAGAGCCGCCGCGCTCGTACGTGGTTTCCAGGCCATCAACAGTCCTGCCGATAAAGCCACCCATTGAAACGACATCATTTTCCTTCACCAGCTCTCCCAGATGATCGCTGTTGTGCTTTGACTCCCGCACCAAAAAGTTCGCGGCTTCAAAGTTGTCATCGGTGACTATGGGCCACTTTTCAATCGAAACGTGCGACGATTCCAGCCCAAAGCTCCGCATCACATAGTCCATCAAATATGACATTGTGACCTCTCCGCTGTACGCAAGCGTCCTCGACCTAATCACGTCGACAAAACGCCTGTTCTCGGCCGCCTGCTTGAGCGAAATGATCACCTGCCTGTAGAATTTATCCAGGCTGCCAAGGAACTCTTCCTTGTGCCCTCCGTCGGTGATGTACTTGCCTGCTATCTTTTCATATACTTCACGCAGCACTTCTATTTCCACCGGGTTTGACGCCGCGTAGCTCCGTCCAACCTTGATCGCAACATCGGTCATGGAGCTAACTTTGCCGTCATAGTCGATCAGCGGCGCCGAGAAAACCGCGATAACCCTAGACTTCTCTTTTAGCTGCTTTATCCTGTCTACTATCTTTGGGATCATCGCCCCATCTACCCCCAGGGCGCTGCCGCCAAACTTGGCAACTGTGATAGAAGTCATCCGCGCGTTATCTCTCGAAGCTAAGAATCATGAATGTCCCTATATTAA
>JANWIX010000019.1 GCA_025449675.1 Nitrososphaera sp.
AAATCGCGGAATTGATAAGTCTTATATAGTTCACTTCACCATGCCTTAAGCTAATGAACAAGGCAATCGTTGCAGGTCTAGCAGCCGGTGTTCTGATAGTGGGACTTGTTTTAAGTCCTGTATTCACAGGATTTCCACTGCTGTCTACCGCGCAAGCAGATCACACCGCAGAGACTAGGCATTTCACCCTAGTCGCAGACGAAGCAGAAGTGCAGGTCACTCCGAGCTCGCACGCACTTTGGCCAGGATTAATGTACAAAGCGATGGTCTTTAACGGAACAGTACCAGGCCCAGTGATATCAGTAAACCAGGGCGACACAGTCGAAATCACAATGGTAAACGAAGGTGATGTAATTCACAGCATGGACTTCCACTCGGCTATCACAACAGCAGGCGCGAATTCCGGGCCTGTCTTGTCAGGTGAGTCAAAGACATGGTCCTTCGAGGCGGCAAATGCAGGGGCATTCTTCTATCACTGCAGCGCTGATGGTCTTAACGGCGTTTGGGAACACATTGCAAACGGCATGTTTGGTGGCATTGTAGTACACCCACACAACGAGAAAGAAGCCAAGGAGTTCTATGTAGCATTTGACCAGATCTACACCTCTTCCACGTCCGCCAATGTGACCGGTGGCTTTGACTTTAACAAGTTCATGGCAAAGAACCCAGACCTTATTCTGACGAACGGCATGGCACACAAGTACGTTCCAGCAATCGGTGGTGTAAGCACAATCACATTGAACGGTGATGCTGGTGCTGAAATATTCAAGGTCAAACCGGGAGAGCTGACTAGATGGTATATCGTCAACGCGGGGCCCAACGATGGTCTGGCATTCCACTTTATCGGTGCAATGATGGATGTCAAGGATGGCTCGATAAAGAACAGATACGGCACCCAGCTAAAGGCGGATGAGACGTGGTGGATACCCCCAGGCTCGGCAACCGTGATCGAGGCGGTATTCCCAGAAGCTGGCCTCTATGTTGGTGTCGACCATGAGATGACGGATGTAGTGAAGGGCGGAGCGTTCGCAGTACTAGCCGCTGACGATGCGACTGCAGATGACCACCCAGAAGGCACGTGGGTACCAACCGTTCACGAAGACGCGATGATGGAGCAATAGCTCCCTCATTCCCTTTCTTTTCTACCACAAAGCTTTTCTATTGATAATTTTGAGTAATTTCATTGGCTAAGAGGCAGTTCATTATAGACACGGGAAAGGAACAGATTCCTGTAGAAGGCCAAGTCCACAAAAACGTCGCTGTAAAGTACTTGATGAGGAGGAGGCGATCCCTACTGATGACAAAGAACCCGGAAAAAGTCGAGAAGCTCTACATCGAGGTACCGAGGACTATCAAGATAATAGGCAAGCAGCTCACACGCGAGTACAAAGTCAACTGGGAGCGTGAGGGCACCGAGGAATTCGCGGGCTCACGCTTTGTGTTCACCCTGGACGATATCGGAGACAGCGCGTCCGGTAAATCATAGCAACACTATTTCGTATCTGGAACCATCAGCCCGCCAATCTGGCTGTATGTTTTCAGAAACAAAAGCCCCTTCGCACTTGTCTTGTAGGTCTGGCCGCCGTTTTCCAACTCTAGCAGTCCATTTTCAACAAGAACCGCGAGATACTCCTTGAGCTGCGCATAGGACAGGTATGCCTTGTACATTATCCTGGTCTTGGTCGCGCCGTCGCCCGCAGACTCTAGTATCTGCGAGACAATGTCTGTTCTGCTCCTGTATTTCACAATCTATGGTAGCAGGGAGGCGTTATAAAAATTGCAAGCAGGCATTTTATATAACAATCTTCTATCATGCCAAAGAATTTTATCGCCACTGGTGCACCACAGCGATGTTGAATAGCATCAACTTTGTTCTCCTTGGCGATCAGAACATCGCTCCCCAGCTGGGAAAAAAAGGGACCGCTACAGACATTGCAATTTATGATAGAAAGACTGCGGATACAGTCTAAACCTGGACAGCGCCGATAACATTTCCGGAAAAAATACAGCCTCTTCTTCAGGCTGTAAATATTGCCGAGTATGCGATCCTGAATGCCACAAAGCTCGACAAGTACCTGGGCGAGCAGATCATGGCCCTTGATTCCGTGGGCCCTTCCGAGGGCTTTGTGCTCCATTCATACGAGGTAGACCGTGAAAAGCTGAAGGCAATGCTCAAGACCACCTCGCTGTCTTCATATCAGTATGTTGATTCTCTGGAACACTTGAAGCAGGAAATAACAAAATTAAAACCAAAGGGGCAGGAAGGGGAGCTTGCAATCCCGGTTGATCATGCCTTCGACGTAAAGGGGGTGGGCACGGTTGTTCTCGGAGTGGTCAAAAAAGGCACGGTAAAAGTCTATGACGAGCTAGTTCTGATGCCAGGAGAGAAGAAACTGACCGTCAAGTCCATTCAAATGCACGATGACCCGGTGCAAAGCTCACAAAGTCCGTCAAGGGTCGGACTTGCAGTCAAAGGAGTTGCGGCTGACGATATATCCAGAGGCGACATAATTTGCACGCCAAATGCGGTAAAGGTTTCGGGAAGTACTTTCACATTGAAATTTGAGAAGAGCCCACTATTCAAGGGCGAGCTTCCAGAGAATCACACCTACATGATCTCCGTTGGTCTGCAAATCAGACCCGTCAAAATCAAGAAGGCCGAAGAGATGATCGAGCTCACTCTGGACAAGCCGATCGCATACCATGAGGGGCAGACGTGCGTGCTACTAAAACCTGACAGCCAGAGCACTAGAATCGTCGGCAAGGGAACGCTGCGATAACAACGCTTTTATCAAAAAGCAGACCCCAAGCTATTGTATTCGCTCGCAGGGTTCACTCTGAAAAGAAAGGAATACGCGTCTTTGGAGTAGCCGAGAGCTTCAAGAAAGGCAGCAACAGGTCTACTCTGGCAGGGGTGGTGATGCGCCGCGATCTTGTGATCGACGGGGTTGCTATTGGCAGCACAACCTTGGGCGGAAATGACGCCACAGACTCCATCGTGGGAATGTACAAATCACTAGCAAGGGACGACATTAACTGTATACTGCTTGACGGGCTGGTAATCAGCATGTATAACATCATCAACGGCGAGCAGATCGTCCAGGAGACAGGCATCCCGGTTGTCGCGATAACTTTTGAAGATTCGAAAGGTCTTGATGGGATCATCAAGCATCGCTTTAATGACTGGCGGTCCAAGCTGGAACAATATGAAAAGTTAGGACAGAGAGAGCGAATCACATTGAAGACAGGAAAAAGCCTTTTCATCAGGTACTGGGAGACAAGTAATCGAAAGGCGGTGGCCATTCTGAATTCATTCACTCTGCAAGGTTCAGTCCCAGAACCGGTTAGAGTTGCAAAACTTGTCGCCCGCGCGTGTTCTTCCATAATGCTTTAAATTAGAACCTGGAAAAGAACTACAGCAGCGACTGTGGTGGGGTGGCAGAGCGGCCATGCGTTCGCCTGCAGTATAGACGACAATCGTCTTTGCAGCTAGCGGATTTATAAGGGTTCGAATCCCTTCCCCACCTTACAAAATCTTCTCATGCAAGTACAGAACCACGCAGTGCAGCGAGTTGTTGATGTGTGTAGCTGCTCGCTACTCTATAGCGCTTATTATCTGCTCGAATTTCTCTGTACAAGAGATTGACAGACGACGAGGGTGTACCATGTCCCAGTTGCGGCAGCCCTATTCTTACTGAAAAGTTCTGCGCAAGTTGTGGAGCCGCCAATCCCATCGACTATATCGATGAATCTGTCCGGGTTTCAAAAGCAAAGGTAGTTCATCAGCGCGAGGAAAGGCGCGCTCGTGAAAGCAAGCAAATCCCAAAAAAACCCATAATAATTAGCGCGGTCGCAGCGATCGCGATCTTGCTTGTCAACTTTATTGGAATGAGTTATGCGCTGGGCAGCATGCAATTCCGAATCCGCGAAGTTTCAGGCATCGATCTCGCTTCCCTAAGCTCTTCAGTCGAGCTCGAAGCATGCAACCCCACCATATTTCCAGCATCCTTTGACAAGTTCAATACTGAAGTCAACTATAGAAGCGGCCAGTTCGCAAGCATGGCAGTTGACGGCGGCTATGTGATGCCTTACCAGTCCTCAGAATTTGACGGAAAACTCAGGCTCAATACCCAGACAGTCAGTGGACTGATATTTGCTCTTGCCGATGCAGTGGGCGGGAGGGACACACCGTACAACGAAAATGACATATCGCTGAAAATGACAGTGGATGCGAAAATCCTGGGAATTATTCCATATTCGCAGACGCGCGAATTCGCTTTTGCAGAGTTCCAGGAGTTCATGAGCGTCCAAAAGTCCGACGAATATTTCTGTAAATAGCAAGAGTTTAACCAAGGACCCGTACTTGTTGTAATGTGCGAAGTTTCAGGCATTCATTCACTGTCGATGCAGAGATATCGAGAGTCTGGGACTTTTACACCGACATAGGACACCTTAAGATAATATCGCCTCCGGAACTTCATTTGCGTCTCGTCAAATCCACCCACACAGTGCTAGTTGAAGGATCCGAGGTCTGGCTTGCTGGTAGGCTAATCACAGAGAGCAGGTGGCATTCTAGGATCACGTCCCTAAAGCCTTACGAGTACGTAGACGAAATGCTGACAGGGAGATTCAAGATCTGGAAGCACGTCCACGGGTTCAGGGCGCTGGACGACAAGACCACCGAAGTAATAGATGAAATAGATTTCGAGCTGCCATATGGGCTTCTGGGAAAGTGCTTTGAAGGATATGTGCTCCGTCGTCTTGAGCGAGCCTTTGCATACAGAATGAATGCCACCCAGAGGGCGATGGAAAAAACTAGATGACTTTGACCGACCTGGCAAGGTCACGCGCGTTCTTCTTGTCCAGCTTGATCTTGGTCAGGATGGTGTATCTGTCGGGTCTGAGAGATTGCGCGGTGACGAGTGCCTTCACAAGGTTTTCCTCGTCTAGGCCGATTTCAGCGGCTTTGGTGGGCGCCCCCACGTTTTTCAGGGTCGCAGCTATCTTTTCCCAGTCAAGTCCGTGGAGCTTTGCCATCATTATTGTGCCAATCCCCACGCGCTCTCCATGCAGGCCATTGTTGGGTCCAGCCACATACTCTACGGCGTGGCTAAAGAGATGTTCGGAACCTGAACAAGGTCTGCTGCTCCCTGCAATACATGCTGCGACTCCTGCACTGATGAGCGCTTCGACAACCGTGCGAACACCAAATTGATCCCTTTGCTTGAGCTTTTCAGATTCGGCTAGAATTATGCTCGCGCTCATGTAGGCGAGGTTGGCAGCATAGCTCCCGAAATATTCTCCCTTTTCGTCACGGGCCAATTCCCAGTCTTTTACCGCAGTCACTTTTCCAACCAAGTCGCCGCATCCCCCTGCAAGCAATCTTGGGGGGGCCTGTGACATAAGGAGCGTGTCCGCAACCACGCCGATGGGAGTATTGGCCTTGATCGAATGCGGCTTTTCAGTGCCACGAATGGAGACAAAGGGACTTGAAATGCCGTCGTGGGATGCGGATGTTGGGACACTCAGGAAAGGTCTACCGACTCGATTGGCAGTCATCTTTGCGATATCTACCGACCTTCCGCCACCAAACCCGACGATAAAATCTGGCAATCCCTGGTTGACAATCTTTTCTTGAAGAACGCTAACCGTATTCATCGAAGCATCGCTCGCGATGTGCCAGAAAGTTTCCAGTGATTCTCTGGCAAGCGACGCATTGCACTGGTCCCCCGCACGAGCCTTGACCGTCTTGCCGGTAATTATCGCTACTTTAGACGCATCTGCATCGAGCCCTTTGATTAGCGCGCCGATTTCCGAAACAACACCCTCGCCTATCAGAATCTTTCTGGGCAGCTCCATGAGATGAGTGGGCGGAGAATCCAACGGAAAAAAGAGCTGCTCGGGAACTAATTAAGCTTGCAGAACTACTCGTTACTCTCAGGTGGAGAATTCGCGCTGCCGCCCGCCTCATCCGCAGGTTGCGCCGGCTCGCCGGCTGCAGCGCTGCCGGCCACCTCTGCAGTTGCATATCCGCGCCCAACCTTTGTAATCTTTATTTTCACGCTGTCGCCGACCTTGGTGCCTACAACGAATATTACCAATCCCTGCACACGCGCAACGCCGCTGTCGCCCCGCTTGCTTAGAGACTCGATCTTGACTTCGTATTCCTCGCCCACGCGCACAGGCGATGGTCTAAATGGTCTCGGGCCGCCGAACCTCGGGCGCCCAGAGCTTCTGCCGCCCCCTCCGCCGTAACCAGAGCTGTCTTCCAAATCGGGTCCGCTCGCTATTATAAAAGCCTCTCACTATTTCAACTTTGATGTTTGTTCTCGATGTAGAGCCGAATATTTAATATGGGCGCCTGCGAAACCAAACCCAGCAACCTCTTTCAATGCCATCGGAATTTGATGATGGCCGTTTAAGGGATAACATTAATGCAGCATAGACCTACGACCCACAGAGAATCTTCAAGCCAGAATATCATGGCAGTGATACTTCAGAGTCTGCCGCAAGAGGCAGCGTTAACTAAAATCGAATATGAAGGGCCACGGATTGCTCTCTATTCAAAGAATCCGACCTACCTGATGCGAAACAACCAGCTGGTGTCAAACATGGTTAGCACCATAAAGAAACGAATAGTCGTCCGAACTGACGAAGGCATCAGAAAGTCGGAAGAGGAATCTGCAAAGATAATGGAGGAAACCCTGCCAAAGGAAATAGGCATAGCAGGCACGTTCTTTGACGCGGTAATCGGCGAGGCAGTTCTTTTCGTAAGGAAACCCTGGATGATGGCTCAGATTGGTGACGAATTTGATACTATCGAGCTCGCAGAGAAGACGGGTTGGAAAGTGCAGGTGCGAAAGGCTCCTTTGGACATGTCTGCGATGAGCTCGCTCTACAAGGTTTTCGGCGAAACTGTGGCAGAGCGCAAGAAATTCTATCGCGAAACAGGCGACAAGATATTCCGGGACCGACTGAGCGAGTCCACCGAGGCAAGTCTCATGACACTCGGAGGGTTCGCCGAAGTCGGCAGGTCGTGCATCCTGTTAACCACAACTGAGAGCAAGATCCTGCTAGACTGCGGGATAAACCTGACTGCAAAAGACTCGCTTGCCGCGATGCCTAGGTTCGACGTCGCCGGCGTGAGCATGGAAGACATTGATGCAGTGGTTCTTACGCACGCACATCTCGATCACACAGGATTCCTCCCGGCCCTGTTCAAGTACGGGTACGTCGGGCCTGTGTACTGCACCGAGCCAACGCTACTGCTGATGAGCCTGCTTCAAAAGGACTATATTCATAGAGCTGGCTCTGACGCGCTCTATTCCGACAAGGACGTGGACAATGCGGTAGCACACACGATTACGCTGACGCAAAGCCCCGTCACCGACATCTCTCCAGACATAAAGCTTGTTCTTTATAATTCGGGTCATATTCTTGGCTCCACGTCAGTCCACCTGCATATCGGTAACGGGGATCACAATCTTGTATACACCGGGGATTTCAAGTTTGGCAGAACACTCGCACTTGACAATGCGTCGTGGAACTTTCCACGCGTTGAAACAATGATTATCGAGAGTACGTTCGGTGGCAAGGAAGACATCATGTGCAGGCCGGAAGAGGCAGAAGCGAACCTGATAGAGATCATCAACAGAACGCTTTCTGAAGGGGGGCATGTGCTACTGCCAGTACCTGCAGTCGGCATATCCCAGGAGCTGATTCTTGTTCTTGATAGAAACTTTAGGCAGGAAAGAATTAGGCACAAAGCAAAGGTGCTTGTCGAGAAAATAATTTCAGATGCAGCCGCGGTCTACGAAGCGTATCCAGAATTTCTCGCAAGGGACCTCCGGGACCGGGTTCTCAAATCCGAGGTCAGCCAATTCGGCGCCCCCGATCGATTCGTAACATCGACTTCCGCGACTCTGGGACCCGAACCTTCTATCATACTAGCGCCGTCGTCAATGCTGATGAAAGGGCCGTCGGTTGAATACCTGAAGCAGATATCTTCGGATCCAAAGAGCCATCTAGTTCTGGTCTCCTACCAGGCGGCAGAAACCCCTGGCAGGGCAGTTCAGGAGGGCGCTCGGCAGATAGTCGCCGGCGGTCAGAGCATTAATCTGCAGTGCAAAGTCGACAGGCTGGATGGTTTTGGGAGCCACAGCGACTACAACCAACTGATCGCATATGTAACACGCCTGCGGCCGAAACTCAGGCGCGTACTTGTAAACCACGGGGAAAGAGCAAAGGCTCAGAACCTAGCGAGCTCGATAAGCAAGATATTCAAGATACAGACACAGCATCCCCTGGTGCAGGAAGCCATAAAGCTACTTTAGGTCGTACGCCCCTCTCCAGATCTTTACTCCGGGAGGAGTGATCACGATCCGTTCCTCACCAAGCCTTGCAATGTCTCCACCTGTCGACTGTGAATAGGAATACAGATCTTCTACGACTTTGCGAAGTTCCTCGACATCCTTTTGCGCAAGCGGCGTGACCCTCAGGATCAAGATCATGTGTTTTTTTATGTCATCTTTGATGGCAGAAATGTCGGTGACGTCCCGTAGGGTAAGCGCCTTCAGGTAAACCGGGGTCTTTTGAGTCTGCATCTAGCTGAATTGCAGTTGAGATTCTCACGCGTGGTCAATAGTCATGGTGGTCAAATCTCATTCACTCAATAGTGGATTTTAGCTTGATAGAATAATTCTGCGAAATAATCGCCAATCTTGGGCACGAACAGAGTTGTCAGATCCGCAAGTTTTCGAATTCGGCATTGTCGGCTGGATAAACGGCAACTATTCTTTCCTCGCCATTCTGGAAAACTCTGAGCTTTGATTCCACATCCTTGGGGGCGTCAGAGTATCGGAGCGCTATGGACAGGCATCTGGACAGGATGGATTCATCATGGACCTTTGAACGCAGCATGCTAGTAGGGCCAACATAGTCCGCCGCTTCTATGATAATGTCATCCGGCATGGCAAGGGCCTTGATGACTTCGTTTTCTTCATGGTTTCGCCCAACCACCAACTTTGATTCTTGCGTCAACCTGAAGTGTCTTCCCACCTTGAGCAGGTCTATATCATTGAGCGTAGGGATGCCATCCGCGTGATCCATCGCGTCCTTGATTCGTACTGAAAAAGCAGGGTCGGTCAAAAGGCAGCCTCCAGCAGCGTTGGGCGGATCAGCGATTCCGAACTGCTTTGCCATCGCCAGCTGGCCTTTCCTTGACCTGCCTTTAATATCGCCCATATTTTCACGTCTGATTAATCCCGAATTCTCTGCCTCTGTTGCGGGCAAATGCTTTGCAGAAAGCGGTCTTAGCACCTTGCCGGCAAGCCCCGCCTCCTTTTCAATAATATGGAGTGCGTTTTCATTCTGGCTCATGGGTCGCTGGAACAGTACCTCTCCGGTTATGATGAAATCAGCTCCGATCTTTTTCATGTGATCCTTTGCTGCGCCATACATCATGCCCCGGCAATCTATGCACGGGTTCATGCCAGAACCGTAGCCATGTTTGGGGTTCTTTAGCATCTGTAGATATTCCTCGCCGAAATAAACGGTCTTTAGCTTGATTCCCAATTCGTCCGCGACTTCCTTGACGCGGTGGCCGCAACCCTTGCCACAGTCAAAATCACAGAATGGAGTCTTGATAGCAACGGCCTCCACATCAACTCCCTGATTTAGCATCATTCGCACAGCCAGACTGCTGTCCAGTCCGCCTGACAGCAACGCAACGGCCTTTGGTTTTTCCTTCCGCGCTTCGTCGTTTTCGGACATGGGATACCGTTTGTCTGAAGGGACGGTATAAAAATGATGATGTGCCCCGCCTCTGACCCACACGCTATCACAGGTTAGCCCGTTAGCTTTATCCTCTGCGTGCTCTATGACGGGGTACATCCCCATCCGCATTCAGGCTATTTGTCCTTTGTCATGCAGCATCTTTGAAAGGTCGATCTCAAAGGCGGCAACAGGAACTCTGAGCTTCATGTTCGCAAGGGCCGCCGGGGCTATTTCTCCCACCGCTCCCACGCTTGTCTCATCAACCACGATTTCAGCAGACCTTCCAGAGATAAAGAAGGGACTCTGCGCGGCCTTGGCCTTCATTGCCTTACCAAAGCATGATCGAAGCAGGGACTGCAAGATGGACAATATTTCAGTATAGCTTGCGTCCACATGTGCAACGGCAGCGGCAATGTTCCATGATTCGTGAATGTCTCCACCCCCGTGAAATGTCTTTCCGATTTCAAAGAGCCGCTGCGGATACTCTTCATGCACGTTTCTGGAGAGCGCAAATAGCAGCGATGGGATGAGCGAGTCGCGAAGAATTTGGTGTTCGGCGCTCTTTGGTCCTTCGACCTGTAACGCATTCTCAGAACTACGATCGAATGATTCATACTGGATCTGGCGGCTGGTCAGCGAAAAGCCAAGCGATTCTATCATTCCGTGGCCGCCCAGGGTTTCCCTTACCGCCGAAAGGTGATTTGTCAGCAAACTCTTTTGGCCTGCCGTGGCCGCTGGCGGGAATGTGGGTTTCAGATTGTAGATTCCGTACCCCAATGCGACTTCTTCTGCGACATCAACAGGATGAGAAATGTCTGTTCTGTAGCGGGGCACCATGCAGACTATCCTGTTCCCTCTGGCAACTGCATCGAGCCTGCTTTTTCTCAGGCATCGTATGATCTGGTTTGAGCCGAGATCCATGCCCATGACTTGATTTAGATACTTGGCGTCCGCAACGATTTCAGTAGGCTCCAACGCGGGGGTTTCAATCTTCTTTCGGCCGCCGACTATTGTCACAGTGCCTATTCCGAATCCAGCGTCAGCCAGAGTCATGGCTATTATTGCAAGTACGTCGTCTGAAGCCTTTTTGTCGGTTCCCGTAACTTCGACCAGAAGGTTTCGCGTTTTCGAACCGACTCGAGTGGAATCGCCGTTGATGACTGGAGGCAGCGAAAGTACAGTGTCATTCTTGTCAATTAACAGCGGATACCTGTCAGACCCACGCACAAGATTCCCGTACTGTCTCCCCGTTTCTGTTTCCCGCAATATCTGAGCAATGGTCTGATGGAACGACTCGCCGAGGGGAGTGAACGCATAGTCATCGCTGACAGCCGTGTAGGTAAGAGGGAAACTGACAGAGTCCAGGTCGTGCAAGCCGATTGATGCCTTTCTGCGCCGTCGGCCGATGCCATTGTGGAGGTCCTCCTGCATCGCTATCAGCTGCTTTATGGTTTCATCTTCTAGCCTGCCTCCCCTTGCAACAAGTGCCACAATGACAGGCCGTACCTTCTTGACATGGCTGGTTACCAGAATCGAATGACCGCTTTTCTTGGCAAGCTTCAATCTGGGCGTCCCCAATTCGATTTCTAGCAAACCCCTGATGGCCCTGACGATTCCGAAATCCGTGGAAAAATCAGGTCTGTTGGGATTATACTCCACTCTTATGCCATGCTCGTCCACCCCTTCGATGTCCAATCCGGCAAATGGGAGCATCTCCAGCACCTTCTCACGCGAAACGTTTGGAATGAGTTTCCCGAGCCTGCTTGACGCCATATTCACAACTGGCATCTTGGTACGCCCCTTAGCCATGATAGCCTGTTGCCATAGAGCTCGCGCACGTCGTCCAGGCCGAACCTCAGCATTGCAATTCTCTCGACACCCCCGCCCCAGGCAAGGACCGGATTTCTGATCCCAAGCGGCCTTGTCACCTCCGGCCGAAAGATCCCCATGCCGAAAAGTTCCACCCACTTGTGCAGACTTTCATTGTAAACCATGCTCTGCAGCGACGGTTCCGTATATGGAAAAAAGGTGGGCCAGAACTTTACTTTCTTGATGCCCATCTTTGCATAGAATTCCTTTTGAAGCCCCATTAAATCGCGGAGTGACAAGCCTGGGGCAGTGGCGACGCCTTCAACCTGGTTAAATTCCACAAGGTGTTTGTAAGACGGCTTTTCGTTTCTAAAGACCCTGCCTACTGAAAAAAATCGGGCTACATCCGGCTTTGTGGCGGCCAGCTTCCTGAGGGTTACAGGAGTAGTGTGGGTTCGCAGAACCATCCTCTCTGCCTCGGCGAGCTTCCATCCCCTCCCCCAACCTCTATCCTGAACCCCCGCGACCCTTCTCAATTGGTCCTTGGTCGCTGGAATGTTCTGCGTCTGGCCTGAAACATAAAACGTGTCCTGCATCTCTCTGGCGGGATGATCCTGCGGGATAAAAAGGGCGTCAAAATTCCAGAATCCCGACTGTACCATGTCCCCATCGATCTCCTCAAAGCCCAGACCTACAAAGATCTCTTTTACCTCATCGATAATGTTGACGAGTGGATGGCTCCTGCCGGGATAGACGGCTGGCGCCGGAGCCTCGACATCGAGCGGACCTAGCGTTATTTCTCTCCACCTCCCTGATGTTATCATCTCCGTTGTGAGCTTGCGTTCCACATGACCCTCATCTAGATTCTTAAGCGCGTCTTTCCCTGCCGGCGTGATGGAAATACGCGTTTGCTTTGCTTCCTTCAGAATAATGTAGTCAGGTCTTTTTTTCAAGAGTTCTACGGCGCGCATTTCCTCTTCTACTAATGCTGAAAGGTCCAAGCTGCCATTCCGCAGTTTCTGCAGAATCAATTCCTCCGGGGAGGGGCTTTCAGCGCCTGAAAGTGACATCCTGCCGCCGTCAGAGAACTGGATCCACTTGTTTCGCCTTGCGGCAGAAACAGCGGCATTAACTTCATCATTATTGAGCAAACCGCTTTGACGAACCTTCTCAACCGTATCGTTTCCACCCTTTATGGCGCCTACCAGCTTTCGCTCGGGAAGCCCTGACGTGGCGGCACCTTGGCCCCGCTGGGTGAGCAAAACAACGAAGGAGGATGACTCTTCGACAGAAATCATTCCCTTGAACTTGAGCCACTCGACTCCTCTCCTTACTTGATCAATGTCGAGATGGGTTGACGCGGCAAGTGTTTCGATCGGTATCAAACCAGCTTCAGCCAATGACTTGAGAATGTCCCGCTCGATCGGATGAAGCGGACCGCTGCCACTCATTGGTCAAGGTTGTGATAGTAAAACACTTTTTAAACGTTTAAGGGAATTCTGCGACATCGATGGATCAGACCGACAACAGCGTACAGGGAGGTCCACATGATGACTTTAAAGTCACGCCCTGGGAGGTGGAGGGCGAAGTAGACTATGGGAAGTTGATCGAAAAATTCGGCACGCAGCCGATAGGTCCTGATCTTTTGCAGAACGTGAAGAAATTGACGGGCGAGATCCACCCGATGCTAAAGCTCGGATACTTTTTCTCGCATCGCGACTTTGACTGGATACTCGACAAAAAGACAAAAGGCGAGAATTTTTACCTCTACACCGGTCGAGGGCCATCGGGCATGGTGCACATGGGTCACATCATGCCCTGGATCTTTACGAAATATCTTCAGGACAAGTTTGATTCAAAATTACTTTTCCAGCTTACTGACGACGAAAAGTTCTTTTTCGGCCAGGACAGGACGCGCGAGCAGATCGAGCGATTCACATATGAAAATATTCTGGATATCATCGCCATTGGTTTCGACCCGCGCAAGACCAAGATAATAGTGGACACAAAGCACATCCAGCACCTCTATCCTATCGCCACGGAAGTGGCGAAGCGGATCACGTTTTCAACCGCCAAAGCCGTCTTTGGATTTAACAACTCTACAAACATTGGCATGATAGGGTTCCCTCCGGTGCAGGCGGCGCCTTGCTTTCTGCCGTCCGTGATTGAAAACAAGCCCGTTCCTGTTCTGATTCCGGCCGCCATTGATCAGGATCCGTACTGGCGGATGACGCGAGACGTGGCTGACAGGATGGGATATTACAAACCTGCACAGATACACAGCAAGTTCCTGCCGGGGCTCGGCATGCTGGGCAAGATGTCGTCATCAAAGCCGGAGACAGCGATATTCACGACCGACGATCCCGAGGTGGTTGAAAAAAAGGTTTCTACCGCATTTACGGGGGGGCAGCCCACAATTGCATTGCAGCGCCAGCTGGGCGCCAATGCGCTTGGATGCCCGGTTTTCTGGTACTTGCGATACTTTTTCGATACCGAGAAGCAGTCGGATGAACGCATGCTCAAGTGCAGGAGCGGCAATCTCTTGTGCGGCGAATGCAAGTCCGACCTGGCAAAGAGCGCCAAGCCATTCATGATCGAGTTCAAGAAGCGTCGCGAAAAGGCCAGGGATGTTGTTGACAAGTTCATGTATGATGAAAAGCCGTTTGAGAAATGAAGACCATTACATTTAAATGCGAAGATCGCTACGAGGCGGAAAAACTTGCCAGCCTCATGTCAGTCCAAAGAGACGGCACCACCTGGATCGCAGGGGTTGGCGCAATTGTCCGAAACGAGATAGTCATACAGCTAAAGGATCGTTCATCTCACGCGGTCGTTCTAAAGGATACCGAAGCCGCTGAGAGGCTGCGGCAGCTGATACATGACATCGTCAAAGATAAGGCAAAGATCCATTCAACCGATTCTTCGGGCACGATGGCGATGATAACTCTTGTCTAGCGAAGCTCCTTGTTCATCTCGTCGGTTAATATTTCTTGGACCTTACGAAAATACAGGCCGGTGGAATACGGCATCATCGGAATGTATTCTTCGATTACCTGCATGACATGCGGCACCGCCCTTTTTGACACGTCCATCTTGAACTTCATCCATAAAATCCTGTCCTGCTGGAAGTGGACCTTGTCTTTCAGGTGCGACGGGACGACCTCTCTCGACTTGTCCTCTATCCTCTTGTACCAGTAGGCAAGCACATCCGGATCTAGCCCCTCGCGCAGGTTCCTCACTCCTGATATGATTCTTCCTGACGCATTATCTATGGGGGTTTCCGGGTACATGATCCGAGCTGCGCTGACCGGGATAAAATCCAGATAATCAAACATTTTTGATTTGACTGCTTGCTGTACGGACAGTGACCATCCCGCTCGTATTCTACTTTCGAGTTACGCGCTCTTTGCGGGTCAGTAGCCTGCCCCGTCCATCTATTTCGCCAGCTCGCATA
>JANWIX010000020.1 GCA_025449675.1 Nitrososphaera sp.
CGGAGCTGGGCAACACGGTCTACAAGGACATTGTCCCTCAGACCACGGCCGACGACATTAGTACGATAATGCAGCTCGAGGCAGGCTTTGAAGCCATGGAATTCAAAAAAGTCCTCAGCTCTTTTAGAACCATGTTCAGTGTCGGAATAATGGTCGCGGCGATAAAGCTGATGATGATCGAAGTGAGAAACCTCTCGGCGATAGCCTCCGGAGTAGAGCAAAAAGTACCTACAGAACAAATAGTCGCCAACCTGGTAAAGCCTGAATAACTATTGCCTATACACATTCAGATCTTTCAGAATCTTTACCACGACAGGTATCTCTAGATCGAGCTGCAGCGCAATAAATTCCTCAGATATCCCGGACACGTATAGATTCCTTACTATTTCGGTCGTGTCTTCTGTAATGTTGTTCTGCATAGGCTGATAACAAGTTTGCGTTTGAGTAATTTAAGAATTGTGTCGCTCGACGACCTAGACAGTTTTCTTTAGTCCTTGTCGGGGATCTCTCCAGATAAGATTGGAGTACAGCATCTTTGGTACTATCTTTCGAAACTCGCTCCCCTCGCCCGCATACCACTTTGGGAACCATTCATACAGGTGCAACCTGATGGTCTGGATGTAGACGATAAGCCCTTCAATGAGCATGATGCCAATGTTCCCTCCTATAAGCACCGCTAGGCCACCGCCGTGCTCGAAGGACTGGTTAACGGTCACTAGAAGCGCGACGTGCACCAATAGCATGATCCCGATTCGCGTGTAGCTGATGACGTTGGAAAGCACTTCAATGATCCTTACGAGGATGACTTCGATGACAATTCCCATCAGGCCCGAGCCTTCGTCGTGCCCGTGCTTTTTGGCTTCCTCCTGCTCTTTCATTCCGCCGTAGATCATGATCCCGACGGTCGCAAAGAGCACCGGCGGCGCGGCCTTTGCCACCACGTCTACTGTGACCCAGTCGCCAAAGAGAAATGTAAGCCAGGGAACAAACTCATTGTGGGTCTGGCCGGAAACGCCAAACATCCCAATGATGTCGTACCCTGATCCTATGGCAGCGAGAATGAGAGCCACCACTGCCCCGAACTGGATTATAGCCGGGATGTCATGTGTGTATACCATAAGCTTGTTCCTGTCCTTGATGTTCTTGTAGAGCCTGAGGAAATACGCCATCAGAAGATGAACAATACCTATCGCAACAGACACCTTCAATATTTTTATCACCTGGTCAAAGGTGAGCTCTGACACATTCAGCACTCCGATTATGCCGTGTAGTGGAGCAAAAATAGTGCTGAGTACGGCAAGCTCGTCCAAGTGGAAGCCAAACATCTCGCCGGTCCCAAGTCCTGCAATACTTGCGGCAGCGCCGCTGGCGGCTATCAGTGTGCCCCAAGTCCTTATCGAGCCGTTGCCCCTCTGCCTGAGCAGCATCCCAAGCCCAAAGAGCAAGAGACCGTGCCCCAGGTCGGCAAACATCAGCCCGTAGAATAGTGGCCAGACAAACGCGATGATTGGGGTAGGGTCGATTTCGCCGTGCCTTGGCAGCCCCTGGGTCTCGGTGATGATCTCAAAAGTTCGTGTATAGGACTTGTTGGTCAAAAGCGTCGGGAGGGTCTGCTCCGGGCCTTCAGCCTTGTGGTACGGGAGGCCCGTGTCCTCAATTATCGAAACATAGTCGCCGGTGAGCTTTTTGAACTTGGCCTCCATCTTGTCCGGGATATAGCCCTGAATCAGAGCAAAGTTTCTGGTGCCCCCGGGCTTTCTGGTTGTTTCCAGCACGTCCTTGGCGACCTTTGCGGCCTCGTGAAGTGACAGGATCTTTGACAGAATAGACTGCTTTAGCTTCTCTGTGTTCTTGGCGATCTCGGCAGACTTTTGCTCCAGCTCTTTTACCTTTGCATGAGCCTCCGCATATGCGCTGCTCGGGTTCTGCGGCATGTTTGCAGGAATCTGGAGAGGATGAACTCCAAAACTCCTCATGATCTTGACCACTCGCTCGGTTTCCTCCCTTGAGCCAACCACAACTATGGATGATTTTTCCTCGTTCAGCTTGCTTACATAGAGAGGAAGGTCGCCAATGCTCTTTCGAATTTCTGCTTCGTCTTTGTTGGGTATTATGAAAATATCGGAATAGAACATCCTGAGGCGCGAGAACGAGCTCAGGTCAAGGTTGAGGTTGGCCGCCATCTTTAGCGCGACTTCGACGTTGCTGTACTCTTCAAGCTGCTTGGCGGTCTTGATCTGTTCGGCCAGAATCTTTTTTGGTCCGTCGAGCAGCTCCTTGCTTTTATCTTCAAGGTCCGCAACGAAATCCTGGACATCATCAATAACATAATCCACCTTACCCTTTGGCGCGCCCTTGAACATTGTTACCATGACGCCTGTCTCGAGCGGAACCCCGAGTGCCCTGATTACTTCATCAATATCCTGAAATAATTTCTGGGCCTTGAGCAAGAGATCGTCGTAGAACGGGTTCAGGTGCTCCGACGGAGTCTGAATTGGGTGGAACCATTCGAGCTCTGCGAGCTTGCTCACCGCTTGCTGGGTTTCTATTCGCGGCAGAAGAAGCGACGCCTTTCTCAGCTTGGCTACGCCCATGTTTCAGGAGACGGTGTATGCCGTTCTCTTTAAAAGGTTTCTTTTCTTAACTCGGTGGGAATAGACATTAACTAGGAATTTCTGCCACGATCTTTCTATCCCTTCGATTCTTCTTCCAGCCTGTCTAGAGTTAACCGGATTGCTTCGTCATTGCTTTCAATTTTTCAATAGTCACGTCTTCGCTAATGGCTCCAGACAGTTCCATACAATGCTTTGTATGGCCTCCTTCAGGGTATCTTGACCTCTATCGTGAACCTTCGGTTGTGAATCTTGAAAACCGGGTTGTATCGGCTACGCAATTGAAAATGATTATTTTTATGTGCCAGATGCCCAAAGATGACATCGTGGGAAAAAAAAGAGAATATAGCATCGCGGTCAAGAAGGATGGCAAATTCTACGTCGGGTATTGTCTTGAAATCCCTCAAGCAAGAGGACAAGGAGACACAAAGGCTGAAGCTATATTGGACACCAAGCGAGCCATCAAACTATCCAGAGCTTACCTGGAAGCTAAGAAGAAGAATAATTCTGGACTGGTAACCGTCTTAATTTGAGTCTTCCAATAATAGGCTGGAAGCAAGTTCTTAAGGCACTAAGGAAAAAGGGATTCTATCCGACTAGACAATCTGGCAGTCACATTATAGTAGAAAATCATCAAGGCTTGTGGACCACGGTTCCCAAGAAAGATGAGCTCGAAAAAGTCTTTCATGTTCTACGTTGGTGCAATACACGGTTAGTTTGTTCTGACGCGTCTACTGGCCCAGGATGATGAACATCATGACTATTCCGTAGATAGCGATCGACTCGACCATCCCTACGAAAATGAACACCCTAGACTGCATCTTGGGGTTGTCGCTGATTGCTGCGAGACCTGCGGCGCCTACAAATCCAAGACCAATGCCTGCACCTGCAGCTGCCAGGCCGAAAGCCAGACCTGCGCCCAGCAATTTTGATCCTCCAGCATCTGCTGTGCCTTCCTGAGCGAACGCCTGTTCAAATCCGATTAAACCCGCAAAAGCCATTGATGTGGCAAGAACAGCCAAAACCGAAATCGCAACACGCCCGTTCAGCTTGCTCATACAGGGTTGCAAAACAAATTGCCATATTTAATAGTAACTACATGTAAAAGTTGAAAATTAAGATCAGACTTTTGAGAGTGCCTTTTTCTTGTTCGCGCTGACTTCTTCCTTTATCTTTTGAACCATCGAGTCGTGTTCGTTCTTTAACTCTGATTTTGCCTTTTCAACGTGGCCGGATATAGAATCTGTCATAACCTTGCTGCCGCCTCCGCCTCTGCCGCCTTTTTCTTGTCAAGTACTACTTTAACCTTCTTGAGCCTGACGAATTCTTCGCGCTCGCGCTCTTCCAGAGTCGCCTTGATAAACGAAATCGAGTACTCGTACTGCGGGATAATCACGTATTCAAGGGCGTTGATCAGCTTTTGAGTGCGCTCTAGCTCCTTTGCAAGGCTGAATATCGCGTTTTCATATTCCGCTGCCTTGCAGACGTTGGGCAGCATATTCTTGATCAGCTTTGCAGCCTTGTCCACCGTGGCGTTGGTCTCGCCAAAGCCATACGAAAGGTGGCTGCCGCCTTCCTTTGTCTTGATCTGCAGGGTGGGTATTTTTACATCGACTATTCTCCTTACGTTCACATCAGTCTCCATTATGGCGGGAGTAGAGTCGGATACCGATTCCAGCGTCATAGTGCCCAGGGACATGTAGCCGTTGAAAACCGCGGTGTAAATCTCCCCCAGCGGGGACCAGATGTCTTCTCTTGCCTTGTTGGCCTCTTCGATCATTTCGTCTATCTTTTTCAGCAGGACCTCGCGCTTGTCGTCTAGGATCTTGTGGACCATCTTAGCCACCTGCAACGAGCGCCTTATCTTTATGAGCTCTATTTTTGTTGCAGTAGCCCTTCTTCCAAACGACATGGCTACTTGCCCTTGTAGTACTGCTTTACGTGCTTTTCCTTTATTTTTGTCAGCTCGCCCTCTGGCAGGTTTGACAGCACGTCCCATGCCCTTCCAAGAGTCTCGTCAAGCGAGCGGTTTTCATCAGGCGCCTGCTTTAGGAATTGCTGCTCAAACATGTCACCAACGTCCAGATATTTCAGGTCGACTCCAGTAAGCCCTGCCCTTCCGACGATCTCGGCAAGAGCCCTTACTTCCTGTGCCCTTGAATATGCGTCATACAACTGGTTGCCAACTTCCATATGGTCAGACCTTGTCTTGCCTTCGCCTACTCCGTCTTTCATGAGCCTTGAAAGCGACATCAAGACATTAACAGGTGGATACACTCCTTTTCTGAATAGGTCGCGTCCCAGCACTATCTGGCCCTCGGTGATATAGCCTGTAAGATCCGGTATCGGATGGGTAATGTCGTCGGCCGGCATCGACAGAATTGGAACTTGCGTAACGCTCCCGTTCTTGCCCTTTACCCTGCCAGCGCGCTCGTAGTTGTTCGCAAGGTCCGTATAGAGATAGCCGGGGTACCCCTTTCTGCCGGGCACTTCTTCTCTTGCCGCGCTGATTTCCCGAAGCGCTTCTGCATAGTTGGTCATGTCGGTGAGTATTGCGAGCACGTGCATCCCAAGGTCAAACGCAAGGTATTCTGCCACTGTGAGCGCGACCCTGGGGGTGATAATTCTCTCGATAGCAGGATCGTCTGCAAGGTTGAGGAACAGCACCGAGCGCCTCAGAGCGCCGGATTCTTCAAGGCTTCGCTTAAAGTACTGCGCGTCAGAGTACTGCACGCCAATTGCTGCGAAAACAACTGCAAAGTCTTCCTTAGTCCCTACTACTGCTGCCTGCCTGGCTATCTGCGCTGCAAGTATGTTGTGGGGCATGCCAGAGCCGGAAAAGATCGGCAGCTTTTGTCCCCGAACGAGCGTAAGCATGCCGTCTATGACAGACACACCTGTCTGGATAAATGACGTCGGATATTCTCTTCTTTCAGGGTTCATGGGCTCGCCGTTTACGTCAAGGAACTTGTCCGCGATAGGATCGGGCAACCCGTCGTTTGGCCTCCCAAGGCCGTCAAACACCCTGCCGAGCAGCTCCTGCGAAACGGGCATCTCCATCGTCTTGCCGATGAACTTCGCTTTAGTTCCGGTTATGGTAAGGCCGGTGGTGCCTTCAAAGACCTGGACCACAGCCTTGCCAAATCCTACCTCGAGGACCTTGCCCAGCCTGCGCTCGCCGTCTACAGTCTCGATCTCGACTAGCTCGTCAAAAGAAGCCTTTGTAATTCCGTCGATTATTATCAGGGGGCCCTTGATTTCTACGACCTTTGTGTATTCCACCCCGGCGGTTGTCTCTGGCATGGCTAGGCACTCCTCTGCATCGGTGGGGCTTCTGCCTGCTTGTGGAATTGCTCGTCTATCTGTCTGTCCAGATCGTCCAGCTTGCCCAGCTGCTCTTCTGGAATTTCGAACTTTGCCTTCAGAAGCGATGGGATTATCGGCATCGCCCTAATGTCTGCAAGAGGCGTTCCCACTTTCAGCGCCTTTTGCGCTTCCTTATAGAATTTTAACATCAGCTTTACCATCTTTACCTGCTTTTGCGGGCTGCAATAAGTGTCGACTTTGTCAAACGAGTTCTGCTGCAAAATTCCGATCTTGATCATCCTCGCGAGCTCTAGCACGAGCTTCTCTTCATCTGGCAGAGCCTCTGGGCCCAGCAGCCTGACGATTTCCTTGAGGGTATCTTCCTTCTGGAGTAATTGATAAGACTCCTGCCTCAGGTCGAACCATTCGCCTGTCACGTTTTCCTTCCACCACTTGCTGACGTCCTCAAGGTAACCCGAATAGGACTGCATCCAGTTGATAGACGGGTAGTGCCTGGAATAAGCAAGCCTGGTGTCCAGAGCCCAGAAGGTCTTGATGAATCTGATAGTGTGTGTGGTCACTGGCTCGGTGAAATCAGCGCCTGAGGGGGATACTGCGCCTATTAGCGTGACAGAGCCGCTTCTGTTCGGAGAGCCCAGCGCCTTTACCCTGCCCGCGCGCTCGTAAAACTCTGCTAGCCTTGACGCAAGGTACGACGGGTAGCCTTCTTCTGCGGGCATCTCTTCAAGCCGACCGGACATTTCGCGTAGCGCCTCTGCCCACCTGCTCGTTGAATCTGCGACTAGCACGACATCAAAGCCCATGTCGCGGTAGTATTCCGCCAATGTTGCTCCCGTGTAGATGGAGGCTTCCCTTGCAGCGACAGGCATGTTGCTGGTGTTTGCTACCAGAACAGTTCGCTCCATCAGCGGCCTGCCCGAGCGCGGGTCAATCAGATGAGGGAACTCGACGAGCACTTCGGTCATTTCGTTGCCCCGCTCGCCGCAGCCGATATAGACTACGACTTTAGAGTCGGCCCACTTTGCGATCTGATGTAACGTTACCGTCTTTCCGGTCCCAAAGCCACCGGGGATTGCACCTGTGCCTCCCTTTGCTATGGGGAAATAAGTGTCGATAATTCTCTGGCCCGTGACGAGAGGCACTGTCGGGTCGTAGCGCTCGCCATATGGCCTTGGCTTTCGCACCGGCCACTTGTGGTACATTTTTAGCTGAATTTTCTCTCCGCTCTTTTCTGCAGTTGCGACAATGTGATCGATGTTATAGTCGCCTTCGCTCGCAACGTCAGTGAGCTTTGTTGCCCCCGGGTGGTTCGGCGGGACGAGAATGCTGTGGGTCAGCAGCGGGGTTTCCTCAACTGTGCCCAGAATGGAACCTGGCCCGATCTCGTCTCCCTTTTTCACGCTGGGCTTGAACTTGTACTTCTTTTTGAAGTCAACGGGCGTAGTTATGACGCCCCTGCCGATAAAGGCGCCGGACTTGCTTGCAATTTCGTCCAACGGTCTTTGTATTCCGTCATAGATCTTGCCGATTATTCCCGGCCCGAGAAGCACTGAAAGTGGCTGCCCGGTTCCAACGACCGGCTCGCCCGGCCTCAGACCCGAAGTCGATTCGTATACCTGGATAAACGCAATGTCGCCTGTTAGCCTGATTACTTCGCCGATGAGCTTTGACTCTCCGACTTCGACAGTTTCGTACATTTTTGCGGTAGACATGCCGTCTGCCTTTACTGCCGGCCCGCTGACCCAGACAATTTTACCCTTGGCTACCATTCTATTCCTCTCCTCTGAGCATCTGGGCAATGTTTTTCCTTATTAAAGGTTTGAGCCTTTCGATGCGAGAATCGATGGTGTTGTCATAGGTCATGCTGCCGTCTGCTGACTTTACTCTAATGCCGCCAATGATGTCGATGCTGTGGTTTGACACGCTGGCCTCCACCTTTGGGTTCTTTTTCTGAAGATCTGCAATTATCCTTTTTACAAGCTCTGTGTCGCTCTTGTTGCATTCCACGGTGACTTTGCCGGAGCCAATGGAAGAAACGCTTTCTTCAATCACGCCCGCCATCAGCGACTTGTAGCTTTCCTTGTCGCCGGCGTCTGCAAGCTTTCGCTTTGCCTGCTCAAAGGCGTTGCTGACGGCAGTTTCAATAATGACAAGTTCCTGGTTACGCGCGGCGAGCCTGCTAGAGCCAACAATCTGCCTCTTTAGGTTCTCGGCCTGCTTTCTTGCAGATTCGACTATCTTTGTGCGCTCTCCCTCAAGCTTGCCCTGGGAAGCTTCAAGGTTCTTTAGCGACTCTTGGTATGCAGAATCTATCTGAGAAATCAGTTCAGTTTCTTTCTGCGACAAAACCTTGCTTATTGTACGCTCTAACGCAGAATTCGAGCTCATGTTCGTGAAGTTCTCGGTCTACGTGATTTTAACCTTTTGATGGCTGCAATTCTCTATGGCATGGAAATGCCATCCTCTCTTCTCTGGTTGCAGGATCGTTGATTCCCTACCACACGAATTCCATGTCATCAGCTTGTGTAGAGCTGAGCAAGAGGAATCTGTTTTTGGTTATCGCGTATAATAGATAGCAAACTCCATACTTTCGGTTGCTTCCTTCCTTAATTTTGTTGGTGTTGAGTGTCCAGATTTCCTTAGACATGCCTTTCCAAAAGTAATCCTTTCAGAGTTAACAGACGATACTTCTGACTTCAGCAGTATGCAAAAACAACTGTGCTCGATATAGCTAAGCGGATTTTCTGCATGATACATTCTCCTAATTCTGGCAACGTATCTGTCATCATTGTATGAATTTATACCCTTGATGTACGCACCTATCTCTCTGTCACCACTTTTGGATTCCCTAAGAGTCCACGGTTTGTTCCTTCTTTCTATCTCATGTTGAATCGCGTCTTTGATGAATTGCCTTAGCTCCTCTGAGAGATGCGGATTCGCATCATAATAGAATCCATCTACTAGAGCTACCCTGAGCACCCTTCCATTATTCTTATCGAATTGCCCTATTACGTAGAAGCACCTGACCTGTTCTCCTTTAACAACATGAAGTCCGCATGGAGGAGTGCTGTTGAATTGAATTTCCCCTACATCTGTTGAACCCTTCACTTCCAGGAATATTCTCTGATTACCACTTAGAGGTTGAGAGACGATCACATCTGGGAAGGTTCCACTGCCTCCCTCACTTGCAGCATCACTCATCACAGCATGTCTCGCTTCTTTATTTTTCTCAGGGAAAACTAAACCATGGTGATTGCGTTTTTCGTAGTCTGATAGTATTTTACGAAGCCATGACTCAAGCTTGTTTTTTCCTGTCACTTCGAGCCTATTCGAACCCTCTACGAATGAGTCATCGATGGCTTCCATCACATAGAGGGGGTTTACATGCATTAGTTTACTGGTCGATTATTCCGGCGTCATAAATAAAATATCCCATAGTCTCTAATCACACCTCGAGTCTCTGGGAACCCCGAAAATAAATCATCATTTCCTAAAAACAGGATCAACAAGATGGATGCCGTATTGAACTCAAAATATGCATCCGAGTAATTTCTAGAAGCGACCTAATCAAGTCGAGTGGATAACACTATAAGGTTAAATGTTCGATACATCGATATTCGAAAGGAGCCGGAATCGCATGCACTGTAACATTCTTGAGGCAAACTGCGAAAAATACCTGAAAAAGTCGAAAGATGTGTTTGATCTTACTTTCCTAGATCCTCCTTTTAATCAAGGGAAGGATTATGCGAGCCACTTCGATGAAATGCCGGAATCCGAATATTGGAAATGGATGACAAGAATATGTAAGTTAGTCTATGATCACACATCGGATGGCGGAGCTATATACTTCATGCAACGGGAAAAAAATGTCGAGCATGTTCTCGAGGGCTTGCGAAAGTCAGGATGGACATTTCAGAATCTTATAATCTGGAAAAAGAAGACATCCGCGGTCCCGTGCGAGAATAAATTCGGATTGCATTTTCAGATAATTGCATTTGCGACAAAAGGAAAATCCCCAAGAGTCTTCAACAAATTACGCATCGACATACCATTACTTGTTACAGAAAAATATCCTCGGCCAAATGGAGTATATGTAACGGATGTTTGGGATGATATCCGCGAACTTACGTCGGGCTATTTTGCTGGTGATGAGGCGTTGAGACTAAAGAATGGTGAACGCCTTCACAAGCAGCAATCACCTATCCACTTGTTGGCGAGGATAATATTATCGTCGACTAAAGTTGGTGACTCTGTATTTGACCCATTCGCCGGCACGGGAACAACTCTAGTCGTAGGGAAACAATTAGAAAGAAATACAATTGGAACGGAGCTTGATTCAGCAAATTATCAAGCCATTTTAGGAAGGCTAGCTGGATTGCGAGAAAGTGACCGGATAACAAAATATAGAAAGTACTACGTTTTCACCGAGAACCTGAATGAAATCTGGCCTGCTCCTGAAGCAATTATTCGAAGACTACATGATTATCAGGAGCAAACACAACCCTTGGATGTCGGATAACCCCTCCAAATCCTTTCGCCATAGATGCATCGGAAGGATTCTGCAAAGTTTGAAGTAGAGCAGGTTGAGCAAGGTAGGAAGCACCGGCCGTTCCATTCTGTTCCTGAGAAGCAATTTGTAGTCATGTCTTGTGTCTGCACGCAGCCCGGCTTTTTTACTGCGAAATGCCTGCTTGCCTCTACAGATGCATAAGTTTATTGAGAAAGCACATTATGTAGGGGTAAACAGAGCACACAACAGATCAGCTCCGACTTGGAGCTATCCAGCACCGAGCAGATTCTCTTTTGACAGAGCCTTGTCCAGCTGTCGAGACGTCATCAGGTTCTTGGAGAGCACCAGCTCCCTGATGCTCTTACCGGTCTTTAACGACTCTTTGTATATCTCCGCCGCTTTCAGGTACCCGATGTAAGGGTTGAGCAGGGTAACAAGCACTGGGCTTTTCTCGATGTAGTACTCTAGCTGCGCCTTGTTTGCCTTTATCCCATCCACCATGTTTTCTGCAAACACTGGAAGGAAGTTCTTTAGCATGTCAGTCGAATCCAGCACGCACTTTAGCATGCCCGGCAGCATCACATTGAGCTCGAATTGGCCCGCCTGTGCCGCCATCGCCACCGAAACGTCATTTCCTATCACGTTAAAGCAGATCATGTTCAGGCACTCTGCAAGCGACGGGTTGACCTTGCCCGGCATTATCGATGAGCCGGCATGCACCGCGGGTATGAGGATCTCTGAATAGCCCGCAGTGGGACCGGACGCCATCAGCCTGATGTCATTTGCCATCTTGTTGAGCTCTATTGCCAGGTTGCGCAGGGCCGAAGAGCAGTTCGCAACGTCAAGTTTGCTCTGAAGCGAATAAAACATGTTTTGCGACGGCTTTAGGCCCAGCCCCGAAGACTTGGACAAATGCTTTATGGCTAGCTCGCGGTAGCCCCTGGGCGCATTTGCTCCGGTGCCTACGGCCGTCCCGCCCAGCCCAACGTATTCAAGGCCTTCCATTGACTGCACCAGCTTTGACCGCGCCTGTTTTAGCGCATAACCATATTGTTCAAATTCCGCGCCAAGCGTCACCGGGATCGCGTCCATCAGGTGCGTCCGGCCTATCTTGATAATGTCATGAAACTCTTTTGCCTTCTTTTCAAGCGAAGAGACTAGTCTGTCAAGCGACGCCACCATCTCTTTCATGTTGAGCAGGATAGCGACGTGCATTGCAGTTGGAAATGTGTCGTTGCTGGATTGCGACTTGTTTACGTCGTCATTTGGGCTGAGCAGCTCGTATGCGCCCTTCTTCTTGCCAAGAATCTCAAGGGCCCTGTTTGCAATTACTTCGTTGGTGTTCATGTTAAACGCGGTGCCCGCTCCGGAATTGATTGCTTCAACTACAAATTCGTCTTGGAACTTGCCGGCAAGAATTTCGTCGCAGGCCTTTACTATGGCATCTGCCTTTTGAACATCAAGAACCTTTAGCTCCTTGTTGGCAAGGGCGGCAGAGCGTTTTATCATGACGTAGGCCTCTATGAGATTGATATGAGCCTTCTGGCCCGTCACCTTGTACTGTTCTTTTGCGCGGGCTGTGAAAGGGCCATAGTAGGCGTCAGACGGAACCTTGACTTCGCCAAGCGAGTCCTTGTCAATTCTAAACGACGGCATCGTCAGATGCGAACTAGTATTCTGGCTGTAATAAATAGTTCTGAACGCTACGAATTCACGCGATCAATCGACAATCTCAGACGTGTATCCTGCATAATGCGGTAGCCTCGACCTTTACAACATCGTCCATCCTTACCGGAGAGCCATGCAGTGCGACGGGACTGAGGACTGCAAATGGGGTGTCCCTGATTGGCACCTCCGGGTGGAACCTTGTCAGCTTTTCGAACACAATCTTGGCGTACCAATTGTTCTGAATGCAGAGCTCTCTTTCGTCTGGGTCAAGCTCGTCCAGAGTATCTATCCTTCCAACGACTCCGGATGCAATGAACGCATCTGACCTCTTCGCGAACAGTATCTTTGAACCACGGGACCAGTCCCGCCTTACGCCTACAAAGAGCCACCTTTGCATGAATAGCTGGGCTTCAACCTCGCGTCTAGTTGTGCGCAGGATGTAGGTATTGTCGTTGGAATCGCTGGACAAGATCCGCTTTGTCTTCTTTCTGTCGAGCTATGCAATTATTAAATCGTTATCGGCATGCAAAATCCTGTTCAAAAGTATTATATTGCTACAGGATTTCTCACCCCAATATGCAGGCAAGCGGCAGGGTTCTCGTTTGCGACTCTATTGATCAGGCCGGAATAGACAGCATGAAGCGCTCTGGGCTCGCTGTCGACTACAAGCCGGAGATAAAGCCGGCCGAGCTGGTTTCTTCCGTCAAGGACTACGATGTCATTATCGTAAGGAGCAGGACAAAAGTCACCAAAGAAGTCATCGAAGCCGCAGCCCGCGCAAAGATAATCGCGCGCGTCGGGGTGGGGCTTGACAACGTCGATGTCAAAGCAGCAGAGTCCAGAAATATCAGAGTCATCAACGCTCCCGAAGCCGCCTCCACAGCAGTCGCCGAGCTGGCGATAGGCCTGATGATCGCACTTGCAAGGAGCATAACAAGGGCCGATTCAGAAGGCAAGAAAGGCAACTGGATAAAGAAGGACCTTATGGGGACCCAGCTGTCCGGCAAGTACCTGGGCATCGTTGGAGTCGGCAACATCGGCCGAAATATCGGGAGGCTCGCAAAGGCCCTTCGCATGAACCTGATAGGGTACGATCCCTACCCGATAAACCACGAGTTCATTAGCGAAACAGGGATGATAGTCACGGACCTCAATACACTACTGGAAAGCTCTGACTTTGTCACGTGTCACGTGCCTTCAGCTCCAGATACTGTGCACATGTTCAATTCTGATCGCTTTGCCAAGATGAAGCCGACTGCATATCTTGTCAACACATCAAGGGGAGAGATAATCGACGAAAAGGCGCTCTATGAAGCGCTCAAGAGCGGCAGGCTTGCCGGCGCGGCGCTTGATGTCTTTGAAGCAGAGCCCCCCACCAACAAGGAGCTCCTAGCGCTTCCAAATCTTGTCTGCACTCCGCACATTGGCGCGCAGACAAAGGAGGCGCAGTCGCTTGCGTCCACCGTCATCGCCGAAAAGGTAATTCAGATTCTCCGCGGCGTGATATAGATTATAAGGGGCAGAATTCAGGAGAATGACGTAACATGCGCAGCTACATGGCCCAAACATGGCTGAAGATGTGGAAGTCCAATTCAGATGAGCTAAAGTCAAAGGCCATTACATGGAGGGCCGAGCCCACGATAAACAGGATTGAAAGGCCAAGCAGGCTTGACAGGGCCAGGAGGCTGGGCTACAAGGCAAAGCAAGGCATCGTGGTAGTCAGGGCCCGCGTCGGCAGAGGCGGCATGCGAAAGCAGAGGCCGGTTTCGGGCAGGAGGCCAAAGCACCTTGGCGTGGTCCGCATAAAGCAGGGCATCAGCATGCGCAAGGTTGCCGAGCGGAGGGTGAATGAAAAATACCCAAATCTAGAAGTGCTCGGTTCTTACTTTTTGCACAAGGACGGTATGAACATCTGGTACGAAGTCATCCTGGCAGACCCGGGGCACCCTGCCATCTCGAAGGACAAAGAGATGCGAGGCAAGCTCAAGGCATTTGCAAAGTAACTAACTCGATCTCGGTTCATTAGGCGCGCGTTAAAGGCAATACCATCAAACGATTTGATCAGCTACTTCACAGCAAGCTTTCTTGCCGCTTCAATGATCGCGATGACTTCATTCGAAGGCGTTTCCTTGTCCATCGACAGATAGTAGATATGCTCGTCGCCCGGAATCGTAAGGATCTTTACCTTCTCATTCTCTGTCAGCGTATATTCCGTCCTGCCTATGGACTTTTCAAAGTTCTTCCGCAGCTGGCTCCTTGTCGCCTCGATGAAATACTCGTTTCTGGCCTCTTCCGGTTTTAGAAGCGGCTTTACTCCCTTGCGCAGGCTTCCGGCAAGAGTCCGGCCAAACCGGTTAGTGATCCCGGCGTAGCGGATGCGCTGAGAAATCAAGAGCATGGCGCTGCATTTTTCGCGGTACTTTGCAGTCTCGGGGTCGGCCTGCGGTCTGCTGGACATGGGATATTATTACAATTCAGGCATTATATGAATTACCTTGCACTGATTGGGAGAAAGATCTGGAAGATATCTGGAAATACGCTATAATACCCATGCCGCAATATTCTATGCATAGAGGATGTCCATAGCAAAATCCGAGAACCAGTGGAAGGAAGAGCATACGATGCGAACCTACTCAGAGTCGCGCACAGGCCTGCTAAAACATGTAGCGCTGCAGCTATGCACCTGCACTTGGATCGAAATTCTAACCGGGGTGGGATTGACTGCCTATCTCCTCTTGGTCCTTCGGGATTTCCGGCTTGCAATAATTACTGCCGGCCTTTTCGCCCCACTCATAGGCTTTCACTTTGCCCTCAGCAAGATCTCACAAAAAGATGATCTTGTAACTATAAAGAGAAATAAAGCTGGCTTCTAGCGGGCCCGGCTCGTCATCAGATCCAGCTGCCTCTGAACTTTTTCTCGGAGCAATGCAGAGACTGTATACAGGATAAGCGACGTAACTAGCAGCATCATCCCAATGACGGCGGACCCTACGGCAACTAGTATCATGTGCTCGATACCCTTGCCGTCCTGTTTATGAGATATGCTAGGGCCATATGTCCGGCAAAGAACAAAGTACACAATGTGATTAGATCCGTTCATTTAAGCTCTGCTAAGTAGCTCGATAACCACAACAGGGCTACCGCGGCAGGTTGTGCGCAACGTACTTGCCGAGAATGTCAGCTTCTATGTTCACCCGGTCGCCCCTTGATCTCTGGCCCAGGGTTGTAGCCTTGAGCGTGTGAGGAATCAGCGAGATCGAGACTCTGTCATCATCGACGTCGACAAGAGTGAGGCTTACACCATCTACTGCTATCGAGCCTTTGGGAACGACCGACTCGAGTAGAGCATTGCTCAACTTTATCCAAACCTTGGTTTCAGATCGAAGCTTGATTATGTCATCAATTATTCCCGTGCCATCGACGTGTCCGAGAACAAAGTGGCCCTCGAGTCTGTCGCCGACCCGGAGCGACCTTTCAATGTTCACCCTGTCGCCAGGACTGAGGTCTCCCAGGCTTGTCCTCCTAGTCGTTTCTGCGACCATCTCAAAGTCCGCGTCGCCCCTTGACAGCTTTGTCACTGTGAGGCAGGCTCCGCTGACGCAAACGCTGTCACCCTTCTTCAGGCCGCTGCTTAGTTTCCCCAGCTCTATTCTCAGGAGGGTGTCCGCTCCCTTCTTGCTCTTTGAGACAGACTTTACTCTGGCTGTTCCCTCGATTATGCCAGTAAACATGCATTTGTGGTACAAGGTTTTGAATATTTA
>JANWIX010000021.1 GCA_025449675.1 Nitrososphaera sp.
ACATTATCGGTATCGCGAATCCTTGTACAAAATATTCGTTCCAGCCAAGAGTTCCTACAGAGATTCCAGAGACCGTGAAAAAGGCATTCTACATCGCTGAAAGCGGAAGGCCCGGCCCGGTGCTTGTCGATATTCCAAAGGACGTTCAGCAGGCTAAAGCTGACATGAAGTTTCCGGAGCTAATCAAAGTCAGAGGATACAATCCCGTGGTCGATGCTGACCTTTCAGAATTGGGTAGAGCAGTAGAGCTTTTGCTAAAAGCCCAGAAACCCATAATCATGGCGGGCGGCGGAGTCATTTTGTCAGGCGCTTTCTCGGAATTGCAGGCACTGGCAGAACTGCTGTTGATCCCCGTGGTGAGCACGTTCAAGGGCAAGGGCGCCTTCCCTGAAAACCATCCTCTAGCAATGGGTCCTATAGGCATGCATGGCCATGCGGAGGCCAACAAGATAATACTTGAAGCGGACTGCATCATTGCAGTCGGCGCGAGGTTCTCGGACAGATCAGTGGGCAAGTTTGAAGAGTTCGGCAAGGGAATGAGCATCATACACATGGACATAGACCCCGCGGAGATTGGCAAGAACAAGTCGGTGGACGTTGCAATAGTAGGAGACGTAAAGTCGTCACTTCGGACTCTGATAAAGATGCTATCGAAAAAAGTGGTGAAGAAGGAGGCGGACAACCCCTGGCTCAAGCGGAGAAAGGAGTTGATTCAGTACTTTTCCGAAACGCTCAAAGATTACCCAAGGGAGATAACTGCGAAAAAGTCGCTGAAAAAATTGCGCGAATTGCTTCCAGCCCAGGGAATAGTGACCACAGAAGTAGGCCAGTGCCAGATGTGGGCTTCGCTCCATTTCGACGTGATATCTCCTGGCACGTTCTTTAGCTCGACAGGGCTTGGGACCATGGGCTTTGGATTTCCCGCTTCAATAGGAGCCAAGGCAGCGGCGCCAAAGGTTCCCGTGGTAGACATTGCCGGCGACGGTTCGTTCAACATGACAGAAAATTCGCTTGCCGTGTCCGTGCTGGAGAAACTGCCGGTGATAGTATTTCTGATGAACAACTATATGCTTGGGATGGTCGCGCAATGGCAGAGGACATTTTACAACAGGCGGTACAGCGGCGTGCACCAGCACCACTGTCCAGACTATGTAAAGATAGCCGAAGCATATGGCGCGCAGGGAATAAGAGCCGAAACTATGAAAGATCTCGAGAAGGCGATAAAAACGGCGGTAAAGAGCGATGTGGCTACCGTGATAGACATACCGATCGATCCGGATGAAGACGTCTACCCCTTCGTGGCCCCGGGTACAGGCTTGAAGGACATGATAACAGGGGCATAGCAGATTGTCGGCTCCTAGCGAAGCTCAAGGGTCCTGGCACATAGTCTCTGCACTGGTGGAGAACAAGCCCGGAGTGCTTTTTAGGGTCACCAACTTGTTCAGGGCACGCAGCTTTAACATCGAAAGCATAACCGTCGGCTCCACGGAGCAGAAGGACCTCTCAAGGATGACCATTACTACAAACAGCGACGAAAGGACTCTGGATCAGCTGGTGAAGCAATTACGAAAATTGATAGACGTGGTCGAGGTGAAGGTACTGGACACTGACAGAACGGTCTACAGGGAGCTTGCGTTAATCAAGATGAAGGCAGTCGATCCGACGACGAGGAGCGAGATTATCAACTACTCGACGATATTTCGAGGCAACATACTTGACATCGGCAAGGAGACCATAACGGTAGAGATAACCGGAACTCCGGACAAGATAGACGCGTTCAAGAGCCTGGTTGAGCACTATGGGATAACCCAGCTGGCGAGGACCGGTGTTTCTGCTCTTCCAAGAGGCCGCGAGATATGAATTCAAAAAACGCGAATAGCGGCCAGAGAAAAGTCAGGATCTTTGATACGACATTAAGAGATGGCGAACAGACACCAGGCGTGACGGTCACTGCCGATCAGAAGGTCCAGGTTGCCGTCAGGCTGGACGAGCTTGGCATAGACGCCATAGAGGCTGGATTTCCGATAGTCTCGCACGGGGAGATGCAGGCGATAAAGACGATAGCCAAACAGGGCCTGAAGGCCGAGATTTGCGGCCTTGCCCGTACCATTGACACTGACATTGATGCGGCACTGAAATGCGATCTAGAGTACGTCCACACCTTTATCGCCACGTCTGAAATCCACATGAAGTACAAGCTAAGGATGACGCAAGAGCAGGTCCTTGAAAAGGCGGTCAAGGCAGTAGAATATGCCAAAAAGCACGGGCTCCAGGTTGAATTCTCTGCAGAGGACGCGACGAGGTCCGACAGGAAATTCTTGATCAAAGTCTTCAAGGCCGTCAAAGAGGCGGGGGCAGACAGGCTTGACATCCCGGACACCGTGGGCTATGCCACGCCGCAGTACATCGCCGATGTTGTAAAGGAGGTAAAAGAAGCTACGAAACTGCCGATCAGTGTCCACTGTCATGACGATTTCGGACTTGCAGTGGCAAACTCGATATCAGGAGTAAATGCTGGAGCCGCGTGCGCACACGTAACGATAAATGGGCTGGGCGAGAGGGCCGGAAACGCCTCGCTTGAGGAATTCGTGATGGCGCTCCAGTGCTTGGCGTGGCAAAATCCGATAAAGCACAACATCAAGGCAGCACTGCTCTATGAAACTTCAAAGTTCGTTTCCAATACGATGGGGATAATCGTTCAGCCAAACAAGGCGATAATTGGCGAAAACGCGTTCGGACATGAGTCTGGCATTCATACCCATGGAATAATCAATAACCCGTTGACTTACGAGCCGATCAGTCCAGAGCTGGTGGGAAGGAAGAGGTGGCTTCAGGCAGGCAAGCACGCCGGCGCTCATGGAATCAAGGCGATGCTCGAGGAGTTTGGCATCAAACCAACTGAAGTGCAATTGCACGAAATAGTTGGGAAGCAGAAAAATATCGCGGACAAGGGAAAGGCAATAACGACTTCAGAACTATTATCGATCGCCGGGGAGGTCATGCACAATACAAAGTACGAAGAAAAGTTCAAGCTGTACGACTTTCACATAGTGACTGGAATGAACCTGATTCCAACGGCTGTCGTACGGCTCAATGCAGACGGAAAGGATTTCATCGCGTCTGAAATAGGGGTGGGGCCGGTCGACGCGGCCCTAAAGGCAATACAAAAGATTTCTGGCGAAATGGCCAACATCAAAATAAGAGAGTACAGACTTGACTCGATCACGGGTGGTTCTGACGCGCTGGCGGAAGTGACTATCAAGGTTGAGGACAAGAATGGCAACGTCGTTTCCGCCCGCAAGGCCGGAGAGGACATTGTCGTAGCATCAGTGCAGGCGATGATGGATGCCATTAACAAAGTGCTTTTGAGAAAGGTGCTCTATTCCAAAAGCTAGAGTGGCACTGGCATGATGATCTAGTTGTCGAAATACACGATTTCCCTTATCAGAGGTGATGGCATCGGGCCGGAGCAGGCTGCGTCAGCAAAGCAGATCATGCAGACCATTAGCGACAAGTCATCGACAAAGCTCGTGGTGAACGAGGTGGACGCAGGCGATGGCGCCTTGAAGAAGCATGGAAAGGCTCTACCGGAATTTTCGGTCGAAGCGATCAAGAAATCTCAGGCATGCCTGAAAGCACCCGTGGGCGAGAGCGCTGCTGACGTGATAATTGTTCTGCGACGAATGTTCGACCTCTATGCAAACGTCAGGCCTGCCAAATCCTATCCGAATATTGCTGGAATCTCTTCGGGCGTTGACCTTGTCACTGTCCGCGAAAATACCGAAGACGTTTACCTGGGCTGGGAATTCAATGCCGACGAGAATACGGTCGTGGCACTCAGGGTTACTTCTGAGAGGGCGAGTCGAAGGATAGCCGAATATGCGTTCAAGATGGCAGAAATGCGCAACGACAAAAGAAGGGTGGTTGCTGTCCACAAAGCCAACGTGCTGCGCAAGGGCGATGGATTGTTTGCGGCTACTTGCAAGAGTGTTGCAAAAAAACATCCCAAGATAAAGTACAGCGAACTCTATGTGGATGCATGTTCAATGAATCTTATTCGCAATCCAGAAGAGTTTGACGTTATCGTGACGACGAACCTCTTTGGAGACATACTCTCTGACGAAGCAGCACAGGTGGTGGGCGGCCTGGGGATGGGACCTGCCGCCAACATTGGAGAAAGTTTTGCGCTCTTTGAGCCTGTTCATGGCGCGGCATTTGACATCGCAGGCAAGAATGCGGCTAACCCTTCATCGATCCTTCTGTCCATAAAAATGATGCTCGAGTGGCTGGGCGACAGGCAGGGTGATAGGAATGCGATTCTCGAAGGCAGGCGAATCGAGGATGCCATCATTCAGGTCTTGAAGCAGGGCAACAAGACCAAGGACATTGGCGGCAAGCTTTCTACGACAGAATTTACAAAGCTCGTCGAAAAAGCAATATATTGACACAGGACCCCGCGGTTGGCTTAGCTTCTTGGAGATCTCTTTTGCCACGCTATGAACATAAAGACAAACGGGATGGCTAGTGCCCCGGTCACCATGAGGACGGGTTGGTAGGCAGTGGGATCTACCTTTAGCCCTGCCATTTCGAGAAATGGGAGAGGAAATATCGCAAACAGCCAGAATCCAACCAGGATTCCAATGATGTACAAGTTCCTTCTAAGGACCTTTAGGATGCTCAGCCTGTCTACATGCTTCCTTTCGCATTCGAGACACTTTATCGTAGAATAGCTTCCCGACACGTCGGCCGGAACAACGCATGACGTACAGATCTTGCTTTCACAAAAGTAGCATTGCTTCTCCGCGAATCTGGAGCCGCAGATCGCGCATCGCAGAGGAGCCGTCATCTTTGGTGACAGAATACGATAGTTTTTCAGAGAATATTACTCTTGCTTGCCCACAAAGCAAAATTTAAATTTGCTTACCTTGACAGCTGGTGAGGGTTCAAAAAATTCCAACATTGCAGCAAACTTACACGGGCTATGCTGCCAAGTTGATGTTAGAAGACGGCAGTGTTTTTGAGGGCATTGGCTTTGGGTACCCATCTGAAATAGCGGGAGAAGTCGTCTTTAACACTGGGATGGTCGGATACACGGAAACGCTTACGGATCCGTCGTACCGGGGCCAGATTCTCTGCCTAACCTATCCACTAATAGGGAACTATGGCGTACCGAGCTTTGACGTAGTTGACCAGTATGGCTTACCAAAGTTTTTCGAGTCAGAAAAGATACAGGTCAGGGCTCTGCTGATTCACGACCTTTCCAATATCGCCAGCCACTGGAGCTGCGTCAGGACACTGGACCAGTGGCTATATGATGAAAAAATACCCGGAATTTATGGCATAGACACAAGGGAGCTTACCAAGAAGATTCGGGTCCACGGCGTCATGATGGGTGCCGTGTTAGTTTCTGAGACTCCGATAGAAAACTCTCGATTGCAAAAGGTTCTGGCAAGTGCAAAGTACGATGGCCTCAACTTTATGCCCGAGGTCTCGGCGAGCTCCCCTCAGGAATATGGTGACAAGAACAGTGAATGCATAGTTGTCCTCGATACAGGAGTAAAATACAGCATTATCCGCAACATCATGCGCACAGGGTACAGGACAGTCCGTCTGCCTTGGGACGCTTCGTATGAGCAGGTGATGTCTTACAATCCAAAGGGAGTGGTGATTAGCAACGGGCCAGGGGATCCAAAAGTCTGCACGAGCACCATCAAGACTGCAACAAAATTGATCAAAAACGACACTCCGACCCTGGGGATTTGCCTAGGAAACCAGATACTTGCCCTGGCAGGCGGAGCAGACACATACAAGCTGAAATTTGGCCACAGGGGCCAGAACAAGCCGTGCATTGACAAGCGGAGCAGCCAGGTATATGTCACGAGCCAGAATCACGGTTATGGGATTGATCCAAAGAGCCTTGTAAAGACAGGATTCAAGGTGTGGTTCTCAAATGCCGACGACGACACAATAGAGGGGATAGAACACAAGAACAAGCCAGTGATAGCGGTGCAGTTCCATCCGGAGGCCTCGCCGGGGCCGTACGATTGCATGTTTGTGTTTGACCGATTCAAGCAAATAATCACCAGCGGCATGGAGGATTCGCCCAGGGCAAAGACTCCGCGCAAAAAATCCAAGCGTAGGACTTTAAGAAAGGGAGGGAAAAAAGGCGCCAAGAGATGAGACAATAAGGAAGGTCCTTGTTCTCGGGAGCGGGGCAATCAAGATCGGAGAAGCGGGCGAAAGCCAGGACTAGAAACTGGCCGCAAATTCGACTACTCCGGTTCTCAATGCCTCAAAGCGCTGACCGAGGAGGGGGTCAAGAGCGTGCTGATAAACCCCAACATCGCGACTATCCAGACGGATACCCGGTTTGCAGACAAGGTCTATCCGGTTCCGATCAACACGGAGTATGTTGAAAAAGTGATAGAGGCTGAAAAGCCCGACTCGATAATGCTGGGATTTGGTGGTCAGACTGCGCTCAACTGCGGAGTCTCGCTTCAGAGTCAGGGGATTCTTGAGAAACATGGCATAAGGGTGCTGGGCACGCCCATCAGGGGCATAGAGATAACCGAGGACAGGCAGCTGTTCAAAGACGCCATGGGAAAAAGTGACGTGCCGGTGCTGACCAGCTATGCCGTCAATTCGCTTCAGGAAGCATTCAGGGCGGCCAACGAAATTGCGTATCCGGTCATAGTCCGCGTTGCCTATACGCTCGGCGGCAGGGGAGGAGGAGTTGCTTACAACGAATACGAGCTCCAGGAGATAGCGCAGCGTGGGCTTAATCTCAGCATGGTCCACCAGATCCTGATCGAGCGATACGTGGGAGAATGGAAACAAATAGAGTACGAAGTAATGCGCGACTACAAGGGCAACAGCGTCATAGTCTGCAATATGGAAAACGTGCTATCGATGCGAGTCCACACCGGCGACAACATCGTCATCGCTCCTTCACAGACCCTTAACAACTATGAATACCACATGCTGCGCTCGGCCGCCATAAGGGCAACGAGCTACTGTGGAATAGTTGGCGAATGCAATATCCAGTTCGCCCTTGACCCGCTGTCAGAGCAGTACACCGCCATAGAGATCAACGCGAGGCTGTCGAGGTCCTCCGCCCTGGCAAGCAAAGCGACCGGATATCCCCTGGCTTACATGGCAGCAAAAATCGGTCTGGGCTATTCCCTTCCGGAATTGCTCAACAGGATAACCAAGGTGACAACCGCGTGCTTTGAGCCTTCGCTTGACTATGTCGTGCTAAAGATGCCCCGGTGGGATTTCAGCAAGTTTGAGCTGGTGAAGCGCAAGCTCGGAAGCGCCATGAAGTCCGTTGGTGAAGTCATGGCTATTGGCCGGAACTTTGAAGAGGTTGTGCAAAAGGCAATCAGAATGTGCGACATAGGCAAGGACGGCCTGGTAGCCAACGCCAATTCCCCTTCCCGCGTATCTCAGGAAGACATGGAAAGAATAGAACAGGCGCTAATCCATCCAAGTGACGAGATCATTTTCGCAGTGGTTGAAGCGATCCGAGTTGGGATGTCGATCGAACGAATTTGCCAGCTTTCAGCGATAGACCAGTGGTTCCTTGCAAAGATAAAAAACATTGTAGAAATGGAAGAAAAGCTTCGCAAGTCTAGCTTTGACGAAGAGATAATTAGAAAGGCAAAAAAGCTGGGATTCTCTGACAGGCAGATTTCTAGATGCCAGAACCTTGATGAAATGCAGGTCAGAGCCTTTCGACAGAAATTCTCGATAAAGCCTGTAGTAAAGCAGATCGACACGCTGGCTGCGGAATGGCCCGCGAAAACGAACTACCTATACCTGACCTACGGCGGGACCGAAGACGACATCAAGGTGGAAGATGACGGCAAGAGCAGAATAATAGTTCTTGGCGCCGGGCCGTACAGGATAGGAAGCAGCGTAGAATTTGACTGGGGAACCGTCAACATGGTCTGGGGCCTGAAAGAAAATGGCGTCAAGGAAATATCGGTCATCAACTGCAATCCAGAGACCGTGTCCACGGACTATGATATCTGTGACAGGCTGTACTTTGAAGAGCTCACGCTCGAACGAGTGCTAGATATCTGTGAGAAGGAACATCCCACAGGAGTCGTGACGTGCGTGGGTGGCCAGGTTGCAAACAATCTCACTCCAAAGCTAGCGAAAAATGGCGTCAACATCATAGGAACTAGAAGCGAGGATGTCGACAGGGCCGAAGACAGGGCAAAGTTCGGCCAGCTCTTGGATTCGCTGGGCATAAAGCAGCCCGCATGGAAAAAGTTCACCTCTCTTGCGGATGCCGAAGAGTTTGCCGATACGGTAGGCTACCCCGTGCTCGTCAGGCCTTCCTACGTGCTGTCCGGCGCCGCAATGAAGGTCGTGTGGGGCGTGCAGCAGCTTGAACGATTCTTGACGGACGCGACAAATGTCAGCCCGGATCATCCCGTGGTCATCAGCAAATTTCTGCAGGAGGCCGCGGAGGTAGAAGTTGACGCCGTATCAGACGGAAACGAAGTAATAATAGGAGCCGTGATTGAGCACATCGACAACGCTGGAGTGCACTCTGGCGACGCCATGATGAGCATTCCTCCATGGCGGCTCGACAGGAAAATGCTTGACACGGTAACGGACTATAGCGCTAGGATCGGCAAGGCGCTAAAAGTCAAGGGCCCGTTCAACATCCAGTACCTGGTAAAGGACGATGAGGTTTCGGTCATAGAAGCAAACGTGAGGGCATCTCGCTCGATGCCTTTTGTTTCGAAATTTGCCGGCTTGAACATGATCGCCCTTGCGGCCAAGGCGATGATGGGTGAGCCCCTACCGGCTTCCGCAAAGGACCTTTGGCTCAAGACTGCGGGATTCGGGATCAAGGTGCCGCAGTTTTCATTCATGCAGCTTGAAGGGTCTGACATCGTGCTTGGAGTCGAGATGCAGTCCACCGGGGAAGTAGCTTGCTTTGGCACCAGCTTTTACGACGCGCTGTCCAAGGCGTACATGGCTGCGGGATACTCCCTTCCACTGTCCGGCTCGGCGCTAATTACCGTGGGCGGCCAGAAGAATAAGGAGAAACTGCTGCCGATAATATCGCTGATTTCCTCCATGAATTACGACATGCTTGCCACCGAACATACGGCGGAATTTATCGAGAACAACGATTTCAAGGACGTCCGTCTCGTTTACAAAATAAGCGAGCCTGACCGAAAGCCCAACATATCGGACCTGTTGTATGAGCGCAAGATTGATTTTATCATAAACATCCCGGCGACTTCGACGATCGAGAAGTATGTCGGAATGCTTTTTGACGAGTATCAGATTCGCAGAAAGGCCGTCGAAATGGGCATACCCGTTCTGACCACCGTTGAAGCCGCGAGTTCTTTCATCAGGACTCTTCAATGGCTGCGCGATAACAAACCAACGCTTGCGCCGCTCAGAAAATATGTAAAGCTGGACTAGCAGCAACCGGTCTAGATTATGTGACGCAGAATTTCTTCGTCTCCTATTACCGAGCCATCCAGTGTCGCGATGACGCACTTTTCGACGCCGCCCTTGTGTTCCATAATCCTGTTGATTATGGGCGATATTGATTTTCGAGAAGACTTTGGTCCGTTCGTGGACAGATATTGATTAAAGCTCGGTACGACCACTATGTCAATCGAGCCGTTCTCTGAGAACAGGCTCTGTTTCTTGGCTTGAACGTAAATCCATACCCTTTCGCCGTTTAGCAAGCTTCCCCTCTTCAAGAAAACAGGATGAAGGTGTCCCATGACGATCCGACTGATGTGTGAGCGGACGTCAGAGGGCATGCTGTGTCCATGGACTAGAAGCGTGTCGTCTATGACCATGCCCTTGCTGCCGATCACGTTAACCGACGGGGGTATCAGGCGCCCGATGTTGCCATCGTGGTTACCGGGAACCAGGTATACCTCAGATCTTGAAGCCAGATGGTTCAGAAATGCTGGAATCTCGTCCCATTCCTGCCTGCCTATGGTTCCAACGGCGTGCTTTACGTCTCCAAGCAATACTACGCAGTCCGCTTTGTTGGAATCGATCAGCCCGCTCAGCTCGGCTGTCATCTCCTCCACGAGATTAGGCTTGAACGTGATTCCCTTTGACGCCAGCTCGGCTTCCAGCCCGATGTGGAGGTCGGACACCGCCACGTATCTCTTGCCTTCTTTGCTTTCTAGAAGGAGTGCAGCGTGGGGACGAAGTGGGCGTACGTTCATGGCGCTTTCTATATATCTGCGGGCGCGGAAATAAACCAGCTGCGGGATGTCAGGATCTCGGGTGGACGGCGCGGTTGGTGCGGGAGTCAGGCAGCTGTTATTTCATCCCAGCGGGAAACAAATCTGGATCGTAGTTGGTAAAGATGACGAATACTGGACAGATCCGGAACTTGGCTTTTGTTCCTGCAAGGATTTTTACTTCGTATCGCTCTCCGGTGGCAAGGAATGCTATCACTTGAGAAGCGTCCGCAAGGCAGCAAAGGAAGGAGGCATTATCGTCATGGATTTTGGTGACGCTGAATACGTACAGATGCTCCATGCACTTGCGGAGGATCATGCGAATCGATTGTCCCTGCGTTGAAGGCATGATCGCTGCCCTGAAACGTGGCATGATCAAACAATTTATTATCGGTCTGCATTTAGTGCGATGTGCGGCCTGGCAAGAAAACCGACATCCTGATTGTTGGATCCGGAGGGAGGGAGCATGCTTTTGGATGGAAGATATCGCAGAGCAGTCACGCGGGCAAGATCTACTTTGCCCCGGGCAACGGAGGAACTTTTGAGAATATCGACATCAGGCAGAATGACATCGAGAAATTGGCGGCGTTCGCCAAAAACCGAAAGGACCTGCTCACCATTGTCGGCCCAGAGGAACCGCTTTCACTAGGAATAGTGGATGAGTTCAGAAAGGAGCAGCTCAGGATTTTTGGGCCTACGAGGGAAGCCGCGAGACTTGAATCAAGCAAGGCTTTTGCCAAGGAATTCATGCGGGACGCAGGGATACCTACAGCGCCGTTCGCCATTTTCACCGAGCCTGAAAGGGCCAAAGATTACATCTTGAGGCAGGAGGTTCCCCTTGTTGTAAAAGCGGATGGGCTTGCCGCTGGCAAGGGCGTAATAGTGTGCGACAATTCGGAACAGGCAATCGCGGCAGTTGACGGCATGATGGTCAGGCAGGAGTTTGGGCCCGCCGGTGCCAAGGTTGTCATCGAAGAGAGGCTTGCGGGCGAGGAGGCTTCTTTTATCGCAATATGCGACGGGAATTCGATGCTGCCACTTGCTTCGAGCCAGGATCACAAGCGAGTGTTTGATGGAGATAAAGGCCCCAACACTGGTGGCATGGGAGCGTATTCTCCGGCGCCTGTGATAGAAGGGGAGCTGCACGACAGGATCGTAAATCAGGTCATGGAGCCAACAGCTCGCGCGATGAAAAACAGGGGCACTTCCTTCACGGGCTTTTTGTACGCTGGCATCATGGTCGACGAAAAGAGCGGCAAGCCATACACGCTTGAATTCAATGCTAGGATGGGTGACCCTGAATGTCAGCCGGTAATGATGAGAATGAAATCCGATCTCTTGCAATATGTCGATGCTGCCATAGACGGCAGGCTAGACAACATGGATCCGATCGAATGGAAAGGTGATACGGCCGTCTGCGTCGTCATGGCTTCAAGAGGATATCCGGGAAGCTACAAGAAAGGAGAGTTGATAGAAGGTCTTGGTTCTGACATGGGACCTGATGTGTCTGTTTTTCATGCTGGGACTGCCCGTGATTCACAGAACAGAGTGCTTACCAACGGCGGGAGAGTCCTTGGCGTGACGGCTCTGGGGAGCAACGCCGAGCAGGCAGTCGAGAAAGCATATTCTGCTGTAAGAAAAATAAGATGGGGTGAAAACGGACATCACTACAGGACAGACATTGCAAGAAGGGCAATTACTCGGCCGGCGTGACAATACCGTTTTCGGTTGCTATCGCATCCATCCTCCGGTCATGCGACCCGTGTGGAAGGTTTTCAACCAGCTGAATAGAATAGGCGAGGCCAATCGATACTGTAGGGTTCTTTAAGAGGAACTTGTCGTAGTAGCCCTTGCCGTATCCAAGTCTGTATCCCCGCCTGTCAAATGCTATGCCGGGGACGACGAGCAAGTCGATAACCTTGATTTCTGTCTGGGGCAGCGGTTCCATGATGCCAAAGCGCCCTTTGACTAGGTGATTACTATCTGAATGTTGATAGAACGAAATGCTTTCTCCTTCTACTCTTGGCAGGGCGACGATCTTGCCCAGCTTGTTGGCCTCTGAGATTATCAGGTCGGTTCTTACTTCTGAGCCAAGGGCAAAGTAGGCTCCGACGCTGCCGGCTGCCCGGAACTTTTCGCTCATAATGATCGATTTCTGCGCGGCTCTGCTCAGCTTGGCAATTTGGGCCGGCTCCTGGCCGTCGCGCTTTTCAAGCATCAATTTGCGTATTTCTCGCTTGCCCTCAGGAGCCAGTTACCGGATCATCTCGCTTGCGACTGAAGCCGCGGAAACGGTATTTTTCAACAGCATCGCCCTCGTCATCAGGCCCACTCCTCCCGGCACAGGTGTCACCCATGAGGCCTTCTTGCTTACCGATTCAAAGTCAGCGTCGCCGGCGAGCTTGCCGTTCACTCTTGATGTTCCAACATCTATAACGACCGCGCCCTCCTTGATCATTTCGCCTTTCAGAGTAAATCGCTGGCGGTTCCCCACTGCCGTGACTACAAGATCGGCATCATGTATTTTCTTTGCCAGGTCTTTGGTCTTTGAATGGCAGATCGTCACCGTTGCGTCCCTTTCCAGCAGCAGGAAAGCAAGCGGCTTGCCAACAAGGTTGCTGCGGTTCACAATTACGGCATCCATTCCGCCGACTCTGATCTTGTAGTAATCCAGCAGTTCCAAGATACCTGAAGGAGTGCACGGTTTCAAAAGTGCCATTCCGTTCTGGAGCATGCCAGAATTGTAAGGAGTGAGGCCGTCTACGTCCTTGAGCGGGCTAATCATGTTGATAATCTGGAATTCCTTGATTTGAGGAGGGAGCGGCAGCTGGACAAGTATGCCGTGCACAGAGGGGTCCTTGTTTAGGAGCTGCACGACCTCGGCAAGCTCTGCCTGCTTGAAATCGCCAGACAGCTTGTGATCTCGTGTGATTATGCCCACCTCCCTTGCGTCACTTTGCTTGCTGCTCACATATGTTGAGGAAGCGGGATCATCGCCGACTAGAACAGTCGCAAGGCATGGTTGAACTCCTGCTCGCTTCAGTTCGTCAACCGCTTTCTTGACGCTTTCCTTGACTGAAGCCGAGACGACTTTGCCATCGATAATTCGGGCTTTCAACCGTTAGTTGAGATTTTCCCGCTCTATTTTGCTTTTTCTGGCGTAATACGGATCGATTGAGCCCTGACGCTGACATTCCATGCTCTGACTGAAAGATTTGAAAATGGTCCCGAGGTTAGTCCTTGTCCATTTCGACCTGCTCTAGGCGGTCGAGAGCCTCAACTATTTCGTTTTGCAGCTGCTCGATGCTCTTCTCCTCAGAGCCGGTTTTCCGGCTGGCAATGGGCGTATTTGCCTTCGAGGTCTCTGCGATTATCTTTTGCACCTTGGAATCCAGCGCCGTGCCGGTGGATATTCCTGATTTTGAAAGTTCCTGCAACTTGCGATCTATTGCACCGATCCGCTCCTCGAGAATCCCGGCCAGGCTGTTACGCAGCTCTGACATGTCTGCAAAGTCTGCCGCAGGTTGTAATTGTGAGATCTTTAGGTTCAGCGACTCGAGCTGCTCTTTATACCTCACCAAGAGCCTGTCTCTTTCCAATCGATCTATCCTTCCTGCCTGGGCGGCCTCATAGACTCTTGTAATGGCTTCGGAAGCAAGGGTTTTCTCAAAGAGCGAAGAAACGAGTTCCGTTCTCACGGCGTTTGTTGATGGTTTTTGCAAAGGTTTGACGCCTGCGGATCGACCCTTCGTCATCCTTTCCAAGAACGCCGCCGAGATAACGCCTGCTACCGATGAACCCGCGATTAGAGCAATTTCCACAGACATTGTTGTCGACCAGTTACTTGATGGTGCGCTGCAAGCAGAAAAGGTTTCTGTTGGTACTAGATGACCTGCCGCTTAATCCAATCGTACTTGCGCATTCTTGGATCCGGATAGCCGCACTTTGAGCATTGTTTTCCGCGCTTGTGAAACGAATTATGGCCGCATCTTCTGCATCGAATGTGGGTCTTTTTGCGCGTGAACTTGCCCATCGAAGTTGTGCCTTTTGTCATGCCCCACTACCCCTACTTTGGCGGCGGAGAAATGATAACCACGTTATCTCCTCTCACAACAATGGTACCTAGATCATTTGACTTGCCTTCGTCAAGTATTTCCACGGATTCCTCGAGCAGCAGGTTCATGTGCTGATCGAAACCGTGAAGGTTCCCCCTGATCACCTTGCCACCCTTTAACTTTATTAGCACAACTTTTCCAAGGCTCTCATCGAGAACCTTTACCGCCATATCCACTGACAACTAGTTCTTCCTCCACGTAGAGCGTGATATAGGCATATATTAAAATTTCATTGCCCGCGGGCTATCGCGGTAATCTCATTTGTCAAGCTCGGTTATGGCGTCTGAGAGCTTTGTGACAATTTCTTTGATCCACTTTTTCCCTTTTTCAGCCGATGCCTTTCTGGGATCGCCCCATACGCCATTGCCTGTTATCTTAGGAAATGACCCCGGCGCGTTCGTTATTGTGCTATATGCGGCCTTTGATTTTGACAGTAACTTGGAGTTAGGCGCCGCCTTGCTCATTTTTACGAGCTTTGGCGCTATTGCGAGAACAAGCGATGTCTCGACTTCGCCTGCGTGGTCAAATTCGTGACCGAGTACTTGCCAATAGTGAAAAGTGTGGACGCTGACATCTCTTGGCAATTTTCCGTGAAGTTCCTGCGCAATATACTGCAGCGCACCCATGTTGCCATGATGTCCATTTAGAATAATGATTTCTCTTATCTGGTTTTCAGCAAGGGAAGCGCATGCATCGCATATCAAGGTGGAAAGAGTGGAGTTTCTGACGGACACATTGAACATTGGTTTGTGTTCAAAAGAGACTCCATAGGTAATTACCGGCAAGACAAACGCACGTATCTGACCGCCAATTAGCCCCGCAATGTGCTCCGCTATGAGCGAATCCGTAGAAACCGGAAGGTGTTCCCCATGCTGCTCAAGTGAGCCTACGGGAATCAATGCCCTCTTTATCTTTTTGATTTCGTTTCTAAAATCAAACTCGCTCATCCCAAAGACAGGGACAGACATTTGTTCTGCAGCAGCTTTGGCCAGATTAAGAACTTTGTCGTGTAGATGATTTCGCCGTGGTAGCCTTATTGTCTAGGATGAATACTTTGCCCCAGTATACCTCTAGCCTTTTCTCAAGATAGAGCTTCACGGCCTCGAATAGAGTCTCGGCCTCCAGCTGCTGTCCTTTCTTCTTGATGCTTTCAAGAGTATCGCTCTTCAACACCTTGAAGGATTCCTGGCATACTATGGGACCTTGATCTAGATCCTCGGTAACAAAGTGGGCGGTGCACCCTACAATTTTTGCGCCGCGCTCATACGCCTGGACGTAGGCGTACGCTCCGGGGAAGGCAGGGAGGAGTGATGGGTGTATGTTGATTATTCGGTTAGGATATCGCCAGACAAAATTAGGCGTCAGGATCCGCATATAGCGCGCAAGTACGATGAGATCAATGTTGTACTGCTCGAGGAGCCGCAATATCTCGTTCTCGGCTTGATTCTGGTCAGAGTGCTCTACTGAGTGAAAGGCTATTCCAGCTTTATCAGCTATCAACTTTAGCGTATTGTCGCTTCCAATCACTACCGGGATGTTTGCTCTGATTATGCCCTTCCTCTTTCCCTGAAGTATCATTTCCAAGCAATGCGGCTCTTTGCTCACAAATATTGCAACATTCGCAAGTCTGTTTGGTTCCTGGTAGTGCACCTTTATTTCCATTGAAAGTTTTTTTTCAAGTTGCTTCAGTCCTTTGTCAAGTTCGGACCTGTCAATCTTGGCGAAGGATGCTTCAAGTTGCATCCCGAAAAGTCCCCTTACCACATTCTGGCTTATTTTTTCTATATTACCGGCGTTCTGAAAAATAAAATTAGTAATGTCCGCAACTACTCCCTCTCGGTCCTTCCCAACCACAGTTACTTCGATTATCGTCTTGCCCTTCGCCGCGGCCAATCCGATTTGTTAGCGCCTCTGGAACATAAATAAATCTTGACATGTAACTGGAAGATTGATTTGCATGAAGAAAGGACTTAAATAATAGAATCGCGTATCGAGTTCGTTGGACGAAGTTGCTTCCGTTTGCGGAAGTATTTTTGAGGTACCCTAATCGATGCGCAAACCAACGGCATTTCCTAGTTCCCTGAGGCACAATATATGAAGCCCCAGCCTAGGCAACAGAAAACAGCTACAAAACCGAGAAAGAATTACGACTATAACAAGCCGATAAGAAAGTGCGTTATCTGCTACACTTTGTCAGGATGGCATTGTTACGAATGCGATAACGATTTTTGCCAGACACACTTTCAGGACCACAAGGAAAAGAACCTCTGCAAGTCCGCCTAGTCACGCGTGACATCGCATTTAGGTACAATTAGGGTCGCTATACACTAAGTACCGCTCCATAAGATTATTTAGAAGCGAAAATCCCGAAAAGACTTGCATGTCGAGCAAGGCATTGTTCGGACTCTTGGTTGGAGCCGCCCTGGCAGCATCGATGCTACTGGCACCAGTACTTGCATCTGCAGTCAACGGCTTCCTTACCATACAGCACGCGAAAGTATTCGTGAATCCAGACACAGACAGGCTCAGAGAGATTCTTGTGACCGAGGGATTGATCCCGACCGACGGCAGCGCAGGAGCTTTCGGATACGGAACCCTCACAAACGACGGAGACTCTATCTTTGTTACGACCACGCATGCAGGAGTTGTAGACAGCGAGAAGCAAAAGTTCATTGCGGATCCCGTGTTCCACAACCATCTTGTCAGACTAGGCACCGTAGACGCATGTGGAACGAACCCGGGTGTCATAGACATAACTTGGCAGTCGCCGGGTAGAGTAGTCATTAACAATCAGAGAGTGCTCGTGAGCCAGGTACCAACTGACGAAGTCGACGCAACACACAGCATCACTGGAACGCCGCTTTCAATGACGCTGGGAGAGGATATTGCCAACGTGGTTTCGTTCCAGCTGTCGCCAGTATTCACTTCTGGTGGCCTGCAGGCAGTCTGTGTCACCAACATACAACCAGCAGAGAACCTAAAGACATTCGTAGTGGACTAGCCAGTCCACCGCAACTTTTTTTCGTATCCGTCATTTGTTCTAATTGGCTTGATGCCTTCTGCTTTCCTCCTCTTTTCATGCCGTCCATGAACTTCGTACCTACGAATAAATCCCGAAGAAAGCGCATGTGATCCGTATCCATGAAGGTGCGCAGAGAGGTATTGACGATTCTCGGATTGAATGCCAAACTTGCCGGGTACAGGATCCTCCATGTTTCTGATCTTCACTTCGACAAAAAGCTCGGGAACGATCGGGAGCTATGGGACTATCTTCGCGCGGGCACGGCAGACTTGATACTTGTCACGGGAGACTTTGTGACTCATGAACGAAACATTGAACCATTTGTGGAATATCTAGACGGCTCGAAAGCAAGAGATGGGGCGTTTGGTGTTCTCGGAAACCATGACTACGCGTATTTGACCTTGAAGCAACACTTTCGCCATCGCGTGATGAAGAACCCATTCCTAATGACTGGAGACGCATGATCGCCCACCTTTCCGCGATGGGCATACGAGTTCTGATCAATGAATTTGCTTTGGTCAGGACATCCGCCGGCCCGATCTTGTTCATCGAAGGTACTGATGATCCTGTGTTGGGTCATCCCAGGATCAGTGACAGAAATTCCGAGTATGATTCCGCTGATCTCAGGTTATTAATGAGCCATTCCCCGGACATCCTCTACTCTCCGGAGCTCGGAAAGAAAAAGATTGACGTTCTTTTCTCTGGGCATACCCATGGTGGACAAATAAGGTAAGGGTACCAGGCGTGGGAGCCCTGCTGACCGGAACAAAATACGCAACGCGCCAAGAATCGCATGGAACTTTTAGAACCAGAGGAGGCATGTTCGTAAACGTCAGCGCTGGTATAGGGTATTCCTTGCTACCAATCAGAATAAACTGTCCAGCCGAATTGGTCCTTATCGAGCTGGCCTGATAATAGCTGAATCGTCAGTAGCCTCGCACTGTGAATTGATTTGAATGCCTCAAGAGATGATTGGAATGTGCGGGGGGTGGGATTTGAACCCACGAACCCCTTAGGGACGGGATGACCCATTTCTGAGATCTTAAGTCCCGCGTCTCCAATTTTGCAAGCCAATTTGGCCAGGCTCTACAACCCCCGCTGCAATCAGAATTGCGTTACATTGTGCGTAATTAAATCTTGATCCCGCATTTCCCAATAATTATTATATGGTCAGCCAAGTGCATTAGAAACGTCGCCTTGGTAGCTCAGCCTGGTAGAGCGTTACCTTGGTAAGGTAGAGGTCGCGGGTCCGAATCCCGCCCAAGGCTTCCAATAATTCTAGACTATTCATCTAGGCCATTCTTGCAGAGGGCTCTGCAGGTGTAAGCATGTTCAAGGTTGAGCCTTTTTTAGATTAGGGGCTGTGAATATTTCCCGTCTAGTTCTGAAAAGTAGCATAAATATCATTATTTCAATGTCTTCGGCAAACATGTAGCTGACTACCTTTGAATAGTATCCGTCGAAATTCTTGTCGGCGCTTGCAAGAGTTATGGAAATTATTTCCAAAGCAGAATACTCGTTGAGGTTGGCCAGATTCCTTCCAATCCCTTCACCCCCGCCGAACAACCCGAAAGTCTCATCGAATTCCTCCTGCGTCATGTCCATCGTAATAAGCCTGTCTTCGTAATTCACGTGACCGTATTCGATCATGAAGAGTATGCCGCCAAGGAGAAACATGCTTATCGCACCGGTGACGTAAAAGAATTTTTTCCTGTACCACAGGGCTAGCGACGCGTTGATGATTTCACGGTACTTCTGCAAAGGCGTAAACTTCAAGGTCAAATAGAAAATAGCGAATGTGATGCCAACCGCTCCTATGGTCCCTATCCACATATCTGCGAGAACGAATCCCATGAGTATTCGTACGCCAATCAATACCCCGAACCATAATGCAAGAATCGCAATTTTTTCCCTAGTGAACCTGGGTTTCGCCTCTTCCAGCATTGAGAACTAGCTTGCCTTTCTCAAACTTTCTTATTAATTGTATGGCATACGAGATATCGAATCTCGATTTTCATTCTCGAGACTTGCAGCCCCATTGCGGGTATGTAGATACGCAGCTACGAACGAATGCGATGACGGCAGGTGTGTTTAAAAAGCTTTAAAGACCATCTGGACTTCCAACTTGTGTGTCTGCGAAGGAGATAAAGCTCGTCTATTCTGGCGGGGCCATGCCCGACCTAAAGTCGGCCTATCTTGTCTGCGGTTTTCCCGGTAGTGGATATGTTGGGAAACTCGCAATTGATCATCTTATTGAGGAATTGCAGGCGAAGCACTTCGTCGATGTCTATTCGAGTTCTTTTCCGCCGCAGGTTATGATTAGGACTGACGGCACAGCCGACCTGATGAAAAATAGTCTCTACTGGTGGCGTGGGGCGGACGGAACAGAGCTTGTACTGCTAACTGGCGATTCGCAGCCTGCCAATCCTGATTCTGAATATACCCTTGCCGAGGAAATCCTGAACATAGCGGCACAATTCGGCACCAAGCACGTGTTTACGCTGGCGGCTTACATCACCGGAGTTTTCGTAGAAAAGCCGAAAGTGTTCGGAACCGCGACCGATCCTGAAATCGTAAAGTCCTTTGCTTCCAATGACATTTCGGTGATGGACAGCGGCAGCATAACGGGAATGAACGGGCTGATAATCGGAATCGCAAAGCTCCGCGGTATCAAGGGCACGTGCCTCTTGGGCGAAACATCCGGCTACGTGGTTGATGCCAAGGCTTCAAAGGCGGTCCTGGAGACTCTACTCAAAATAATCAACGTCAGAGTGGACATGACCAACCTAGACAAGAGGGCAAAAGATACGGAAATGTTGATCCAGACAATAGAGCAGCAGATGGCGGGGAGGACAGGAAGGGTGCCCTATGAAGGGCAGCAGCCTCAAAAGCCCCGCGACACCGGATACATCAGCTAGAGCTTGGTTATCTTGCCGAACTTGCCTACGCTAAGGCTGTTCTCGCCCTTGAAGGTGTTGATGTAGCCGTTTTCGATAGAGACCCTATCGCCGGGCTGGACCTTGCGGATATCGTCGCCCCACAAAGACATCTTGATGGTTCCACTTTCGTCAGAAACTACCGCGTCAGCAACTGTGTTTGTTCCGCCTGCCCTCAGATTGACTGTTCGCGACTCGCCCACGCTATCTACCTTCGCTTCGACGCTTATGTTTCGCATTCCCGGTTTCAATTCGCTTATCTTCATATTTCTTGCTAAGTGACTATCTGATAATAAATGTTACATGGGAGTTTCCACAAGCGAAGTGCCGCAGTCCGTGCAGACCAGCTTTACGCCTGCCACCGTCCTTTCACGTACTTCATGAGTAGTCTTTGAATGGCATTTTACGCAGAGTCGAGAGACGGTCTCTGGCTTTGGCATTGCGGCGAATAATCCTCCAGATCCCCTATCACACAAGGAAAATTTAACTGTTCAAGCACACGCCGCAACTATGAAATAAGGTCGTACTGAGAACACGGTTGACCGGAGGGGTAGCGAAGCCTGGTCAAACGCGCAGGACTCAAGATCAGATCCGCGTCGCGCGACAGTCATTTCCTCTCGCGACAAATTATCGGAATGCGAGATGAGTGATCCCGTCCCTTAGGGGTTCGTGGGTTCGAATCCCACCCCCTCCACTGTAGTAAGGTTCAAATTATTTTTTCGATACATTACTTGTGTGGCGCGCAAGTCTGCGGTATTGATACCTGTCATTATCGCAGCTGCGGCAGTGGGTGCAATAGGGATCGCCTATATACCGTCTGAGGTCAGAGACGCTGACAGGACGGAACTGTCCAAGGGCACCGTCAGGATAAACGACGACGTTATCACGGTAGAGATAGCCGATACGCCCACAGAGCGGCAGCGGTGGCTAACGTTTAGGCAGGATAGGCTCCCTTCAGATACGGCACTGCTGCTCAGATACGACACGCCTGATCTTCATGAAGTGTGGATGCTCAATATCGAGTACAACCTTGACCTTGTCTGGTTCGATAAGGATGGCAATGCCGTCTACCTTGTAAAAGATGCCGCCCCCTGCCAGAATCTGGTCGAAACGGTCAGTTGCACCTACAAGACCACTTCGCGCTCACTGTACGTCATGGCTTCCACGTCTGGTTTCATAGATGCGCACGAAATCACAAAGGGATCCTTGATGAGCGCCATTTCTATCTAGATTAATAAAGTCCGGCGACATACTAGGCATGTTGGAATTCAGACTTGCAGACCAGACTGCTAAGCAGATGGAGAAAAAAGATCTCCTCGAACTCTTGAATCGACCTGGCATTCTTAGGCTGGGGATAATTGACATGCGCGACGGTTTGCCGCTTGTGCATCCCGTGTGGTATTACTACGAAGACGAAAAGTTCTATGTGGCCACCGACAGAAAAGGCGTGAAAGCAACTTCTCTTCGCAAGAATCCGAATGTATACTTTCTCATTGACGTCGATCCGGAACACGCACCCCCGTACGGGGTGCGAGGCAAGGGAACAGCAAAGGTAATTGAAGATGCAGAATTTGCTTCCAAAGTGACTGTCCGGAACATACTGCGCTACCTTGGAACGCTTGATGGCCAGGTGGCACAAAGCCTGATCGAAATGGGCAAGAACTCGTGCGCCATCGAAGTGACGCCGCTCTACATGGCGACATGGAAGTTCTAGGTCTTTACTTCTTTCTTTAGCTCTTCAAAGGCCTGCCTGACTTCTTCTACAGCGGCCCCGTCTTCCAGAGTGGTCGTGTCTCCAACAGTTCCGCCGGATGCAACAGACTTTAGCAGCCTTCGCATTATCTTGCCGCTTCTTGTCTTTGGAAGCCTGTTCACAAAGTACACCTCTTCAGGAGTGGCTATGGCCCCCAGAGAGTTTCTGACGTGGGCCACTATTTCCTTGCGCAGCTGCTCAGACTTTGTGATTCCTTCTTTTGTTACCAGAAAGGCGATTATGGACTCTCCCTTTGTCTCGTCAGGCCTGCTCGTGACTGCCGCCTCTGCGATAGCCACATGCGATACGAATGCGCTTTCAAGTTCCATCGTCCCGAGGCGGTGGCCGGCGACTTTGAGGACATCGTCTGCCCTTCCCAAAAGCCAGAGGTAGCCATCGTGATCGACAAGGGCATAATCTCCTGGATAATAGGCGCCGGGGAATCGGGTCCAATAGGTCTGCCTGTATTTTTCGTCATCACCCCAGAGCGTCATGAGCATGCCAGGCCATGGATTGCGTATCACAAGGTAGCCTTTTGTGCCACGCGGGACCTGGTCGCCGTTTTCGTCTACTACTGAGGCATCTACGCCTGGCATTGGAAAGGTGGCCGATCCAGGCTTCATAGGAATCGTTTCGATACCCGTGCACATCCCGAGCATTATGCCTCCAGTCTCGGTCTGCCACCAGGTATCCACGATGGGGCAGCTCTTCTTTCCTATCGTATCGTAATACCACAACCACACCTCAGGGTTGATCGGCTCTCCGACGGTCCCGAGCAGGCGCAGCGATGACAGGTCAAATGAGTTTGGAATCGCGTCGCCGTACTTCATGTACATCCTGAGTGCAGTTGGCGTCGTATACAGTATCGTTGCGCCGTGCTTTTCAACTATCGACCAGTACCTGTCCGGCCCTGGAAAGTCAGGTGCCCCTTCATACATTATTTCAGTCACTCCGTGCATCAATGGCGCGTATACGATGTAGCTGTGACCTGTCACCCACCCGATATCGGCTGTACAGAAAAAAATGTCTCCCTCTTGAAAGTCAAACACCCATTTTGCGGTAGCATGCAAGTGGGTGAGGTAGCCGCCTGTCCCGTGCATGACACCCTTTGGCTTGCCAGTTGTTCCAGAGGTATAGAGTATGAAGAGCGGATGCGTGCTTTCCAGAGCTTCGGGCGGACAGTACGGATCTGCCGCTTCCATCGCATCGTGCCACCACAAGTCTTTTGGCCCCATCGTAATTTCGTTTCTCGCCCGCTTTAGCACGATGACTCTGTTGATTGTAGGGATGGACGGAAGAGCTTCGTCAACCACCTTTTTCAGCTCGACCAGCCTGCCCTTTCTTATCCCGCCGTCTGCAGTGATAATCAGTTTTGACTTTGCATCGTTTACGCGGTCCACCACTGCCTTTGAACTAAAGCCGGAGAATATTACCGAGTGAGTGGCCCCAATTCTTGCACAGGCAAGCATCGCTATTGGTAGCTCGGGAACCATGGGGAGATAGATCGTTACCCTGTCGCCCTTCTGAACACCAAGGTTCTTGAGAACGTTAGCGAACCGGTTCACCTGATCGTATAGCTGAAGATAAGTCAGCGATCTCGTTTCGCCATCTTCAGCTTCCCATATTATCGCCACCTTGTCCTTTTTACCAGAATGAAGATTCCTGTCAAGGCAATTTACGGATGCGTTCAAAAGCCCTCCTTCGAACCATTTTGCATGGGGGGGGTTCCAATCAAGAACCTTGCTCCACTCTTGCTGCCACGTCAGCGCCCCGGCCTGCGTCGCCCAGAATTTCTCCGGATCCTTTAGTGCCTGTTTAGAGATTCTTTCAAGCTGCATTCCCGGCGGAACGCTGATCCTTACGCTGCCGCTGTCCTCATAGATCTTTGAGGGCTTGTCCGACAATGCAATTACAGCACTAAAACGCGTCTTTAAAGGATTTGTTCAATCAGTCGTATCTTGGTGAAACATCGCGCCGGTTTGGCCTTGAATCTATGGCAAGAACTTGTAGAAATTTGGGATTGGCCGGTTCTTTTTCCGGCCGATTTGCCTTATTTCGTCATTACTTGGTCCAGCCAGCTAGTCTCGGGAGAGACCTGCTCGGACTCTGTGTTGGCGCTGGCTGACACCGTTGCTACAGCTTCTTCTCCAACTGCTGCCGTAACCTGCTGAACAGGGGCGGCGACTTGTTCCGAAGGAACATTGTCGGCTGGAACTTCTATTGGAGGTGTTGTAATCGGAGCGACACTCGCTGAGCTCAGGTTTTCGAGGGTTTGTGATTCCAGCTTTGACTTGATGTTTGAGATTTCGGTCTTTTCGTTATTGATGTGCTCGATTAATTCGTCGGTCTGCACCTTGATCAGCTGATACGTCTCTTCCTTGATCTCGTTGCTTCTGAACTGCAGCTTTGCGTCAAAGAGCACGGCCTTTACATTCCTCGCTTCCGAATCCAGTTCTGCCACTCTTGCGGCGAGATTGTCGTTTACCTGCTTTTCAGTGCCTTCCAGGTCGAGAAGCTTTCTCTCGTACTTTATGTAGACCAGCTCGGCGTCTTCCTTCATGGAGTCGTTTTCAGCGACAATGTCCTGAAGCGCTTTTATCCTCTTTAGCGTAAGTGATTTCTGCCTCAGCAGCTTTTGCGCGTCCAGTCTCCACCTAGGAATAAAGAACACGTAATCGCCCTGCATCACAAGCTGCTCGTACGGCAGCTGTCTCAGGCCGACTGAGCCACAGTCCACTCCGACGGTCTCGATCTCGCCGTCGATCTCTGTAATTATGCCCACTACTTTTCCGATGTAAGTTCCATAGATGTCCTTGACTTGCTTGCCTACAAATGCGAGCTTTTCTTCGCTCATGCGAACGGTTTAGCAAGATGGTATAATGATAACGGTGTCAAAATAGTTGCATTATTTGGTAAGGGCATTTTGCCATCCGCGAGGCGTTTTTCATGAGCGATCTTTTTATTAGTCGTACTTGTGGCTTGTAAATCGTGCGATTCGACAGCAGGGCTTTTCTTGACCAGTTCACGGAGGAAGAAAAAAATATCCTTCAGGCCCACTTCTCGAATTCTGACAAGTCCGTTTTTGCAATAATCACCCCAAGGCAGGTTGACAGAGGGGCCCTGATGTCCCGGTATTCACGAACAGACAAGACCATGCGCAGGATTTTCCTTGACGAATTTGCGAAGAACCCCAACAGGGGTGAGGACTTTTACAGGCGCGTCTTGCTGGAATACGGAGACGACTCGGTGGCAGAGCTTGGAGAGGCCCAGGTTGCTGTAGAGGGGATATCCAATATCGCCGCAAAGATGATTGAGGACCGAAGGATAGGGCTGTCATACCTGGAAAAATCCTCCCGGTACGTCGCCTTTGACCAGAAAACCGCGGCAGGGCATTACAAGTACTGCAGAGAAGAAAAGATCATGTCGTCGCCTCACGCCGACAAATACCTGGAAGCTTGTGATCACTCTTTTGAAGTCTATCGCAGCAGCATCGAGCCGCTTCAGAGATTCCTGAGGGAGAACGAGCCTATAGAGAGGTTCAGCTTCTTTGACTCTGAAGCAAAGAGAGAAGTGCCATTTGGCTCCATCAGGTCAAGTAAGGACATTGAGGCCGCCAGCAGGATCTACAACATCACCATCAAGGCCAAAACGTTTGACTTGCTTCGGGGCCTCTTGCCGGCTGCAACGATCACCAATGTCGGAATTACAGGGAACGGGAGGGCCTTTGAGTACCTGCTGACCCTCTTGCATGGCTCGACCCTTGTAGAGACAAGGTCGCTAGCCGACCAGATGTTTGCAGAGCTGAATTCCGTCATTCCATCCTTCATCCGCCGTGCCAACGACAAATACGGCCAAGCCCTTCAGGAATATAGGACAAAGACTGACGAGTCCGTTCGCAAGCTAGCATCGACCTTTCTTTCGGATTTGGCAATAGAAAAAGACCCAGAACCTGTAAAGCTGATAGACTACGAAGATAACGACAAGGCAGAGACTAGAGTTGCTTCCGCAATTCTTTATGAACAGGCGAGTGGTCAGCCACTCGAAAAGATCATTGCGCACGTTAGGTCGCTACCTCCGAAAGACCGGTCAAATATTCTCCGGTCGTATACCGCGTTCCGAACGAACCGGCGCCACAGGCCGGGCAGGGCGTACGAAATGGTTGACTACACCTTCGAGCTCTTCACCAACTTTGGCATGTTTCGAGACCTCCATAGACACAGGATGCTTACGATGGAAAGACAGCTACTCTCTACAAGGCATGGGTACGATCTACCCGACGAATTACATCACGCTGGCCTGGATAGAGAGTTCAGAGACTGCATGGACCTTTCAAAGACGGTTTACGAGTCTATGGCAAAAGTCATGCCGGAGGAGGCGCAGTATGCCGTGAACTTTGCCTTCAGGTATCCCTACTTTATCAGAATGAACCTGCGCGAGGCATGCCACATGATCGAGCTCCGAACGTCTCCCCAGGGTCATCCGGACTACAGGAAAGCCTGTCAAAAGATGTATTACGAAATAAGTAAGGTCCATCCGACCCTTGCCGAGGGCATCAGGTTCGTAGACCTTGAAAAATACGAGTTAGAAAGGCTGGACTCTGAGAAGAGGACCGAGAAGAAGCGGGCAATCTAGCTAGGGGGTGTAATTACCTATGATTGGCATTTAATGGTGGACGCTGGGAATACACACCGTTATTGACCAATCTTTATATACCACCATTGGTTACCATTGGATGGTAATACAACATGGTTGACAAAACAACTACAAAAGACGACGTAAGGACGACCGACGTGCGCGACGTGTATGACGCAATGAGGGACAACTACATAAGAACCGTAGACGAATTCGCAAAGGTACAGCCGCAGTATTCACAGTCAATTTCTAACCTGCAACTCGACTACATACAGACAACGAAGAACATGATCCAGACTGCATTTTCAGCCCAGAAGCAATTCGCAACGATCTGGAACGTTCCAGCACTGCCATATGGCGACCTATTCACAAGACAGTCCAACGAAATGACAAACAACGCCATCAGGTCTGTCGGCATCAACAACCAGCTGACAATCAACGCACTGGATGCAGCAAGAGAGAACTTGAAGATCTACAACAGAACAGTCGATGCAGTCACCGACTTTTCCACCAACGTTGCAAAGGCTTGGACGACTTTCTTCGCCCAGCAGCAAGCACAATTCACGAGACAGTAAAGCCTGTCTCCCCCTCTTTTTCCCCTTTTATCGCAAGTTACTCGACAGTAGAAGACTTCACACAATTAATAAATAAGGTTAGAGTCATAATGTTTCAGTTGTCAGCTGCCGCCGTGAGTGAGTATATTTGTGGAGACTGCGGGACACTTCTTCGCCACAGCAATCCTATTACACTGGAAAGCATGCGAGACGTTCATGATCAATTGTGCGTTGTCAAAAGGCAGAAAACTGCGGCTGCAGATGCTGCCAAGGCAGCGGCCGCTCCAAAGCCTGCACCGGCGATGGCCGGGCCTTCTGCAAAGCCCGCGGCTGCCCCCACGCCTGCAATGGCGGCTCCCTCCGCTCCAGCCGCTGGCGGATCAACCACCATATCGCTATCGGGAACAGGCACCAGCTATGGCAAGGTCGAAGGCCCGATAGACCAGAAATTCAAGGAAAAGAGGCAGGCTGCCGGTACTTTCCAGGGCATCAAGGTATGGGGCC
>JANWIX010000022.1 GCA_025449675.1 Nitrososphaera sp.
GTGAATACAGGACTTAAAACAAGTCCCACTATCAGAACACCGGCTGCTAGACCTGCAACGATTGCCTTGTTCATTAGCTTAAGGCATGGTGAAGTGAACTATATAAGACTTATCAATTCCGCGATTTTATTTCAGAAGCCGATCGATTTTTCGGGGCGCTTTCCTAAGAACCAAATGCCCTTTGTATAGCAAACTTGATCAGCTCTTATCTACATAATCTGTTTCCGATTCTTGTTTCGCGACACAATCGAGCTCTCATTGATTTCGAGTTTTACAGATGTGAAAGTTTGATCGCTGTCGTTCATGTCCCTTCTAAATTGCATTTAGGAATTGACAATATAACGAAGTCGAAATCTGGTCAAGTATCGGTAGACTTATTTTGTCTCAATCATATTCCCCTGCATGGGTCCCCGCGGAATGTGGATTATTGTTCCCACCATTTTGGTTTTCGGCTTTGCGGCATGGGTGTTCTATAGCGTGCTGGAAGACGTTTCGGATCGACCTTTCTACGATGATGACACATTTAGCAGCTGCGTTGAGGGATGTCAACGCCCGCCGCCCGGAACCGTTTCACCCTAACGTCGCATCCGAGCGGATTTGCAAGGCATTTGGTCTCTGCGACTGACTTTAACACAGCCAGCTCACGACCATTCCATGACTCGACGCAATGATAATGTCTATTACCCGGGAAAGCGCTCGTACGATATTGCCTTCTCTAAGCAATAAGGGGAAAACGAGGGCTGCTCGACGGGCGCGCAAGCCGATGCAGGATAATTGGATAAGAGCGCCTAGGGGGAAATGGCTAAAGTGTAGCTATGCGAAATGCGGTTTTGAATGGCAGTACTTTGGCGGACACCACTGGGCGGAATGCCCGGTATGCCACTGCGTAACCAAAGTTGCTGTCGCCAGAAGGATTATCAAGAATGGCTAGCTGATAAAATAATTCTCGTCTTCTGCAATGGACATTCCAACTTTATTCTTGTCCTTGTCATGCACCACCAGCAATCCTTTCTTGATGTTATATTTCTTGACCAAAGCCTGGAGATGAAAGTTCAGGGTAAAGAGGTCGGAAAAAGACTCTGATTCCATAACGCAAAGGTTGCTATCGTAGAGAGAGAAGGCCGATCCAGCAGCCGATTTAGTTACAAAAGCAATGTGCATCGGATCACTTAGATTCTAAGAGACTTTAAACGCTGCCTTTAGCTTTGTCATAATTAGAGCCAGCGAAGTTAATGCTGCCAATGCAACAAAGGCCAAAGGAAACTCGGGAATGTTCCTTATTCCCTGGACGCTCACTTCATGTTCGCCCTTCGGCAGCGAGATGTCGATGCTCAAAGTCTTTCCATCTCCCCTGATGGCAGCTTGTTCTTCCAATTTGCCGTCGATGCTCACTGCTACAGTGTGGTCCTGTGCCAATTGTGGTATCTTCACATTCAGAGGGCCCCCATCCGGAAGGTAGTGTCGAATAGAAAAAATCAGGCTGTCTGTGGCGTTATCATGCCTGACTCTACTCACCTCGGCAAGCGCACTCATGCTAAATGGGATGAACTTGCCGTCGGCTGTTTTCACAGTCGTTATTGGGGCGTCAAAGTCGAGCCCTGCACAACTGTAGTAAAGCACATCTGACTTTATCATTGGGTCAGGGACTGCGATAAATTCTGTTTCTTCCCCGGGCTTGATGGTTGCGATGATGTTGCTCCTTACTGTGTCAAGCTGGAACTTGTGGTCAGGGCTATGGACGGCGGCAAATACGCTAACGTTGTGGAATTCAAATGGACCCGTGTTTCTGATCTTGCCTACAAATGCTCGTTCATCTCCAACAGCCATGCCATCATACGTCAAAACAAGCGCGTCGTATTGGATGCCACTGGTCTCGATGGTCTCCGCGATAAAAGTCTCGCCTGCCTGCTCAGCCCCCAGTTCAAGCACGAACTTGAACGGCGAATCGGTCAGCGGCCAAATGGTTCGTCCGTAAGTGGGCGTCGTGAGTTCAGTCCCATCATTGGTTTTCATCCCCACCATGACTTGCGCCGCGGCGGGTCCAAAGTTCCTGACCGTGCCCACCACATTGGTCCTTCCCTCCGAATCGACAAACGATGATCTCAGGATTATCTGCGGTCCCTCGTAAGCACTGGCAGCTGGAAACAATGCCACCGGGACGATTATCAGAACGAGTGATGATGCCACGAGTACGCGCATGACCATTACGCAGTTATCACAAAGCCCGCTGCGGCAATTTAAATCAGCCTCCGGCGTTTTCGCCGCTGAAAGCCAGGCTGTCCTGATAGGAATCAATGAGCTCGTTTATGACATCATTGAAATCGACGTCGTGTTTTCTTTCATTCATCATATCATGCATTATCGAGCTAAGCCTCTTGTGGGTCTGATCATCAATGCTTAGAGTCTTCATTGATCTAGTCCAATCCTGTGCAGTTAATTACTTTTTCAGATAAGAAGCGAGGTTAGATACATTACCAGCATCCCTACCGCAATCCCTGCTACTCCGGGGCCCGAGAGGAAGGTGCTCTTTGGCGAGTGATCGGTGAATTTTGCTATCGCGTAGACTACTTGGAAGACGGCCCCTGCACCTATTGAAAGGAACACAATCGACGCAAGCGGCGATGATACAAATCCGCCAATCCATGTGCCGATTATGGCAGGCGCGCCTGCGATTATGCCAAGGGCGATCAGGCGCATAATTCGCGGCTTTTGTCTTGCTATCGGAGCGACAATAGCTAGTCCTTCAGTGGTATTGTGCAGCGCAAAGCCCACTATGAGGAAGGTGCTGAGTGCGACTTCGCCGAGCACCATGGCGCCTCCTATTGCCAGACCTTCGCCGAGGTTGTGAAGACCGATGCCAATCGCCACCATCATCGCTATCGCAAAGGGCCTCTGCAGAGCCGAGCGAACCCCAGCGCGGTTCACCAGCTTTTCAGACGTGTAGATCAATACGAGAAATGATACTATAGCGGCCATTGCTATCAATAGCTGTCCTCTGAACGCGCCCGAAACATTCTCTATTGCGATCTCGTTTGCTTCCACAAGAGCATCTATTCCAAGGAAAATAAGCAGTCCCGCGGTGAGACTCAGAAAGAAGACATACTTCGCCTGAGAGAGCCTCCTGATGAATGGAAGCCAGAGTAGGCCTATTAGGACCGGAATAATTCCGACGTAGGTGCCTATCAAGGCAAAAACAGAGACCTGGCCCGCGTCGGGTTGGGGAGTCGGCGAAGCGGCTGATATTGATTTTGCGAATCTTGTGCCGTCAGAAGTCGTTACTCCTATTTCATAGGGTTGAGCCTCGTTCCATTCGAATGGTATGACCACTCGAGCCTCTTCGAATCTTTGCAGAAAACGCGACGGTTCGATCGCTGCCGGAAGTATCCGGTCGTTGACATCCGCCTGGGTCACCTCTATCGACTGCGGGCCGGTATTTCTGATGTGAGCCACGATTCTATTGTCCAGAAATTCAACGCGCTCGATGGTAACGTCTGGAAGTGGAACTCCGATATTGAGTAGCAGGTTTCCGGGAGACAGCAAGAAGGTTACCATCGCGCCAAGAATTACTATCGGGATGATGGCGCTGGCTACCAGCTTGACTGAAAAACCTGATCGTTGAGCTTTTTGTTCCTCCACTATTATCCCTCCCTTACAGAAAACAGTCCTGTCCACCCCTTTTCCGCGAACTCTGTCTTGTGTGCATGGAACATGTACTGGCCGGTGTACTTGTAGCTGAATTCCAGTACGGCTCGTTCGCCCTGGCTGAGGGTGACCATGTCGGTCAGCTCGTTAGGCGTGAGACTTGTTCCGCTGCGATACAGGTTGTAGAGATTGCCATGCAGGTGGAAGTTGTTGATCTGGTCAAACTCGAGCATGTTGACCAGGTATACCCGCACCAGCCTGTCCTTCTCTATCTGGATCGGGTGATGCATGTAATAGTACGGGATTCCGTTTACTGTGTAAAAGTTATTTTCAGTGTCAAAGTCGGTGTCGTAGCCGTTCATTATCATGACCATTTCGTCGGCCGGAGGCCGGGGCGTCTTTGGATCGACGACATAGGCTCCATACAGCCCGTGAGAAATATGCTCCTCAAGTGGCATTACGTGGCAATGGAACGGATAAACGCCAAACTTTTCGGCGTAGAATTCGTACTGGAACCCCCCGCCAGGGTTGATGATTTCGAAAACGCCATCCATCTCTGCCTTGTGTATGCCGTGAGTGTGAATAGTGTGAGGCCTTGTACCATTATTGATAAAATTAATTTTGATGAGGTCTCCTTCCGTCGCTCGCAAGGTAGGCGCGGGAACCGTGCCGTTAAAGCTCCACACGTTGTAGAATATCCCCGGCGACACTTCCATCGTCTGCCTGTCGTCCGCGATGAGAGTAAACTCGCGCACCACCACCCCATTTTCAAGTGTTGATGTGCGGCCATAGTTGAAACTTCTTAGGTAAGTCATTGGGTCGATTCCGGTGCTTGCCGTCCCGTCCGAACTTGTCGGGTCAAGCACATCACCTGTTGTTTCGTAGTAGCCCAGACCGTGCGAAATTACTATTTTTTCTTCTCCATTGTTCTGGGCGTTTACGTAAAGTGAAGATACCCCCAGCGCGCTGCTTACAAGAGCAACTGCTATGGCTGATATTATCAATAGTCTCGGGCTGAACAAACGAATCGAACCCGTGTACTGGGTATGTTAGCCTGTGTAATAAATATTAGCCTAGGCTAATATTCTTAGCCCATTCTACTTCTAAAGAGAGGTTTATCTTGCTGCTTTGCGCGAGGGCAGCCTGGCGATGCAGAGATTCATGATACATCTGCTCAACGATTCCCGAAAGCCCAAGGATGCGTCAGCACTTTTGGACAAGGCTCGCTCGCTCGCGCAACTTGGTGGAACCGTTGTGCGCGATACCAGGGTGTCAAGAAAGTATCTCGAATTCGACGTCAGCATCCCTGACGGAACCGCCGTGACGACCATATTGAAGAAACTTGAAGAAATATCTCCGGTAGCCAGCTACGAGCACATAGTCGAGCATCACATGGAGAAGGATAAAGCCATAGCAAGGGCGATAGAGATGTTTAATGACGAAAAGTACTGGAGCGCGCATGAGGCACTTGAAGGGGTTTGGAAGTCGGCCAGAGGCAAGGAACGTGATATATTAAACGGCATCATCCTTGTAGCCGCGGCATTCGTCCATGACGAAAAGGACGAGCCGGACGTTTGCATTTCGATACTTCGGCGTGCCTTGAAAAAACTTGATTCAAGCTTCGGCGCCTACCACGGCATCAATTTGGACAGATTCGCCTCCAAAGTTGCCAACATAATTAATTCCGGGAAAATAGAGCGTTTCGCAATCTAGATGCCCTCTGCACGACGAGTATGACCACAGTGAAGATGGTGGAAAGGACGAGGAGCCCGCTGCCAAACATCATCAATTCCTGAATCGAGGTAAGAGACGCAGCCGCGACTGTTGCGGCAGCGACGAGCCATGTCAGTGCTGATGCCAGTCCGATTAGTGGGGCGTTCCATCTCCAGTTTTTTATGATCGCGAATAACGCAGGTATTGGCGCAAAGAACACCAGGCCTATCAGCGAGCTTGCAGTCAATCCCGCGACTACAATACCCACTTCGCTATTTACGCCAGCGAACGAGACCACATCATATGCGAGTGCACTGAGGTCGAGAATGCCGATCAGTGGATATACGCCTACCCTGACAATGCTCTGAAGCGCAGGAGACTGTCGCTCATAGTCTGCAATAGCAGGGCTGAAAGAATAGTACCACGCATTGAACGATGTCATGAAGTTGGCTCCCGCAAAAGTCTGCATGGCTATGCCGTCGCGGAACGCACGCAGTTCCTGGACTTGGGGGGCGAACTCGCTCCCAAAGGCAGCAGTCGCGATCAGGCAGCTGCTCTGATTTCCGCCATTAGAGGAACCAAGACCTGGCCCTGTAGGCCTGATTGATACAAGATCTGATAGATATTGATCCGAATCCACCACAAGCGAGTATCTTGAAATTTTGGAGGTCTGCGACTTTTCCGTGATCGCAATTCCAAATGCTGCTTCAGAGCCCGAAGGTATGTCGGAACTACCAGGAATTGCCTCTGCAAGTGCCTTCCCTATCGCGAGCACATTGTCATTCCTGTCATAAAGAGTCGAGATCATGATCGAATTAGTGGCGGCCTCCCCCCCTTCGTTTCGAGTCAGGGCGTTAATGTAAAAGGTCCCCAGCAGGTCTAGCCTAGAGTTTGATGACACGATTGTAAGCTGTTTTTCCTTTAAGGCAGACGCCACCTGGGAAGTACCGGAAAGCGTAAAGTTCGCCACATCACTGGACGCCGTTTGATCCAAAAAGAGAATTTCAAAAGGCGAAGATTCGCCAGGATTGATAACCCTCAGTTCTGATGATCTGCTATAGTTGGCCAGGAATATCCCGTCGCCATTGTGGAATGTGGCCGTAAGAATAACGTCTTTCGCTGGAATGTCGGACTCGTTCTTGACTTCGCCAAGTAGGTGAAGAATTCTGGTTTCGTCAAGAAAGGACGACTGATGGTGAAACGTAAACTGTCCTTCTGCTGACGCGGGAATAACCGCTGTAAGCCCGGCGAAAAAGGCGATTGCGACTATCAGCACTACGGATTGCAATCAGACGTTGTGGATGGAACAGGTTATTTAAACGGACTCGACTCTGTGGGCCCCGGCCTTGTTTATTAAAGACCAAAACTAACTCGGTTTCTAAACATCCAAATTAGTTTCCAAACAATTTACAAAGTTTCTAAACACTGATCGGGCCCATTTTACCAACCTCTATCGGCACGAGAGCCTTCAGCATTGACACTCGATTTTCTAATGTGTAGGAACACAACTCGCTTCTTCGATGTATGCCATGACATTGCTTGTGATTCGTTTCACAGAGCCATAGTGTCCAGTGCAGCTTGCTGAGACCCCGGTGACATCTCCTGTATAAGTCATGTTGACAAACATGCTCAGACTGTATAATGAATCAGAAACTGAAAAAGTGATGTCGGGATGCCAGTGTCCCAAACCCGCATTTACGTCAGCATTAGAGTATTTTGACAGAAACAGCCTGCCTTCAGAGGATTCATTTGCCTTCATTATCAAATAGTCCTCTGAGGCCCTAATGTCTGCCACCCTCATTGTATCCTTGTTGACATAAACGGTGACTGTTCGCTCTTCAAGGTCAGACGCAGGCGAAAACACGAGTGAAACACACCTTCCGATGTGGCACTCGTAATCTGGGATGGATACGGCTCCTTCATATTGGTTTGTGACGATGTGCTCTTTTCCCTGAAAGATTTCCTGTACCGTTGCGTTTGAAAGTGCAATGTCAATTACCGCGGTATTGGATCGGGTCGGAGGACTAAGGAACAAGATGAAGATTACAATCAGGAACAAGCCAATTCCTATACCAACAGCAACGAGCGCAGAAATTCCCCCACGCAAGCTTGATTATCCTGCTTGAAAGATGCTTTTGAGCTTTAGGTACCAATGAGAAACACCACCCGTGTTCTAGAAGTGGAACAGCCTAGAAGGCAGGTCGAAATCCGAACGGACACGCGAGTCCACAAAAATTCCCAGCGGAATCTGTAGTGTTTGGTGCTTTACATGCAAGGTTCTTTATTTTCATGCACGAATAATTACGAAGCGTCAGACCAGACAGAATCAGGAATTCCGACTTGGCCTGTTCATATGTCTGCCCACAAGAGACCACCACAACGATCCCTCTTAAGGACAGGTCGGAATTCTCTGATTTTCTTCCAATCGCTATAGATATTAGGATGACGTACCCTACCTCACAGAAACATTGCAAGAGGTGTCAATCATAGCGGGCCCGGCATCCCGCGACCTTGCAGCAAAAATTGCAGCGCGGCTTGATGCGCAGCTCGTTGTTTCAGAGCTCAAGGTATTTCCCGATGGGGAGAGCAAGGTAAGAATTGGCAAGACTGCCCGAAATTGCGTAATAGTCCAGTCCACCTATCCCCCAGCTGACACACATCTTCTGCAGGCATTGATGCTGGCAAAAAAATGTGCCGACGACGGTGCGCGCGATGTATGTGCGGTAATTCCGTATCTTGCATATGCCCGGCAGGATAGACCATTCCTTGAAGGCGAATCTGTAAGCATGGCTCTGTTGGCCAAATTGCTTGAAGCCTCTGGAGTGAAGCATCTGATAACTGTAGATGTACACAGCCCCCTCGCGATGTCATACTTTACTTCAATCAGTATCCAGAATGTTTCATCGATCCCATTGCTAGCAGAATTTGCTGCATCCATGAATCTCGAAAAACCTCTTGCAGTTTCTCCCGATGCTGGAGGGGCTCAAAGGGCAAAGGCTTTTGCCGGCATCCTAGGCTGGGATGCAATCGCTTTGGAAAAGACTAGGAATAGAACCACAGGGGAAGTAACTGTGCGGGCAGAGCTTGGAGTCAACGTCTCAGGAAGAGATGTCGTTCTTTTGGATGACATGATAAGCAGTGGCGTGAGCATCGTTAGAGCGGCCGAGGTTTTGCGGAAAAATGGCGCAAAAAGAGTGGTCGCGATGTGCGCCCATGCTTTGATGCTTGGAGACTCGGCTCAAAAGATAAGTGTAGCCGGAATAAGCGATGTGATTGCGACCAATTCTATTCCCAACAAGTACGCCAAAGTAGACCTGACCGAGGCTATCTCCAATGCACTTGTCTCGCGCTTCAGTTCATGATCAGCATAAATTTGGCATGGAGGCAGGTAGTAGCGTGGCAAATATGCAGATTGTTTTCCTTGGAACCTCCTCGGCCGTACCTACGGCAGAGCGTGGGCTTTCCTCGGTTGCCATAGCCAGGGGAAGTGAGTTGTTGCTTTTTGATGCCGGCGAGGGGATGCAGCGTAACTTCATCAAGGCGGGCCTAGGGATGAACAGAAAGATGAAGATATTCATTTCTCACATGCATTCAGACCACTGTGTGGGCCTGCTTGGTCTCTTGCAGACTATGGCATTGCAAGGCAGAGAAAGGACCCTGGATATCTATGGAGAGCCACGGGTTCAGGAATTCCTTCGCGAGAACATGAGGATAATCAATTTTTTTCTCACATTTAATATAGATGTCCATACCATTGAAAAAGATGGGGTGGTCGTGCGCGAAAACGACTATGAAGTGCGCTGTTGCAGCGCAAACCATTCCATACCGTCCTACGCCTATTGCGTCGAAGAATTTGACAGGCCGGGCGTCTTTGATGTCGGCGAGGCAAAGAAACTTGGCATTCCCGAAGGTGAGCTCTACAGCAAACTGCAGCATGGCGAGGACATCCGTCATGGTGATAGGCTTGTCAAATCCTCCCAGGTCGTGGGACCTCCGCGGAAGGGCAGAAAAGTGGGAATCTCTGGAGATACAAGGCCAAATACGGAGCTCGAACGGTTCTTCCAGAACTGCGACGTTTTAGTTTTTGAATCGACTTACAGTCGCGACAAGCAAGAAAAGGCCATCGAAAATTGGCATTCAACTGCAACAGAGGCGGCCGTTCTCGCAAAGAATGCAGGCGTGAAAAAACTTTTTCTGACTCACTTTAGCGCAAGATACAATGAGACATCAGTTCTCGTTGACGAAGCTGCATCCGTGCATGAAAATGTCGAAGCAGCTGAAGATCTAAAGGCAGTGGAAATACCCTATCCCGACTAGATCGGATTTCCGCCTAGTAGGATTCCCAAAACGAAACGACGGACTGCTCTGGATATCTATTCATTTTCGACTGCGCTATCTTTGATATCAGCCTTTCCCACGAATTTGATGCATGTCAATAGATCATTCGCGCTCTGCGCTGTATCGAGCTTTTCCATTGTCAGCACAAGATACGCTGCCTTGAACGCCGGGTATGCTTCCTGGCATGAGAACAGAGTCATGACCTTGCCATCATGGTCAATCCTGAAACCCTGGCATGGCTCATGACCGCGTATTAGAGTGCAGACACCTGACGCCTGAAGCCATTTTCGCGTAACCGGTTCGCCAAAGTATCGCCCGAGTCCTCTTTGCGATTCCTCCCAGTAAGGCAAATCATTAAGATCTCTAGGATCATTCCAGAGCAGTTCTTCTAGAACCCCGTTACATTCCCGAGCTGTCGCCAGAGCATTCCTGTGGTTCAGGATAGCGTCATCTTCAGTCGGCAGGCCACCATGCACAAGCAGTAGTCTGTTTGTTATTATTGTCGCGACAGTCAGCTCCCTGAACATCATCAAGAGACTGTCGTAGATTTCCTTTCCTTCAGATCCGCCGAACCTTTTGACGATCCTGTATGGGAGGTCGTGCGACGAAAAGGGAAACTCTGATGGCGCTTCATGATTGCCGCGCATCAGCACAACAGAGTCTGGATGGGCATTCTTTAGCTGGCATACCGAATACAAGACGCCCAAGGAATCGCTTCCCCTGTCGACATAATCGCCCAGGAACACGATCTTGTTTCCCGAGTTGGCGAGGAATTCTTCCGGTCTAATCGCCTGAAGTATGCGGTTGAGTGACATCAGATCGCCATGAAGATCGCTAATTATCGCAAGATTGTCCAGTTCGCGAATTTCCACAAGGCCACCGCTCACTACCCCACCCACCATCCTTCCTCTGCCTCTTTCGGCAGCCAAGTTGTCGGTCGTCTGTTTGAAGACTTCTAGAAATCGAGACGCGACGGGTGATGATTGAGCACCGATATCAGGCATGTCGATGGATACCTTGCCGGGAGGTTTAATGCCTTGGGTCCTTGTTTGCCTTTTGAAGCAAGTTGTCAGGGCACGATTCTAGACTATTGGCTCTAGCTCTATGTGATTGCCATCGAGGACGAGCGCAAAGAGGGTTGATGATGGCGCGAGGGGCTGCAGAAATAGGGTGTCATTTATCATCAGTATTCTAAGGTGAACATCCGAGAGCTCTGAAAGGTATTGCAAGACCTCGGTCTGGGACCGACTTATCACTGCTATCGACAGGTCTCCTTTTCTGGCAGCTGACATCAGCTCTTCCGGAATGCCCCCGAGGCTCGCGCCCCTGTTAGATTTTTTCAGCATATCCGTGCCCATTATGTTCAAGAGAACCTTGCCGTGATGCTTTTTTTTCATCTTTTCCACGGCGGCAGTTGCCGGCGCCTGCTTTTGTGAAGGCACTATCAAACTATCAGCTAGCCCGCTAACCTTCTTTGACCATAGTATCTTGAACAAGTCTTTTCTTCCCGATGGAATTAGTTTTTGCAGATATCGCATTACACCCAGTGGATCCATCCAGTCAAAGGGCTGAAAAAGCACAGGGTTCCCACTTGAAACAAAGTTTGACACGAGATCCCCGAGGAAGGCCATGGCAACCGAGGTATTCACATGAGAATCAAGCTCCAGAAGAACAAGCCCTTTTCTCGGGAAACCGCCGCCGAGAGCAGAGTCCAGCCTGCTGTAACCACTCCTGACAAGTTCGGGAGTTAAGATATTAGTTTCAGACTTGGTGGACCTCTTGTGTGAGGGATGCAACTTTATGGTCTTGTACGGGGCGAAACTGCGAAACATGCTGTTCTCAAGGGTGTAGACAAAAGAGGGCCTATCAATTCTAACGCCACGAAGTTTCAGTAGCGCAATTTCCCGGATTCTTGTGTTTTCATAGTGGCTCTGCCTGAGTTCGACGATTCCGTCGACAAGAAAATCAAGCGTTGTGTCGTCAGGATTCTCGCTGATGAAAATGAGTTTTGCCCCTGCCCGCTCCCTCCATGTCTGGAGAACCCTTTCGTTGTTCAGGCGAGCCTCTTTGTCCATGAAAGACGCGATCGCATCCCAGCTATCGATAATGATTACTGGTGACTTTATGTCCATCAACTGGTTAGTAATCCGCTCAAATAGAGACTCGGGTTCATCAAGCCTAGCATCTTCAAATGTTGGCCGAATCACCTGACCTGAAGACACGCCTTTTCGCTCCAATGACCGCGATGGCTGTTCGACAAACTCGCCCAGCCAGGGGTAATACTGGAACAGCTGCTTTGGTGAAATCCTGGTCGAAATGTAAAAAAAACGGTCCCTGCTTTCAAGTGCGCGCAATATTGTCAAGGCAAGAGTGGTCTTGCCGGTGCCGGCGTGTCCTTTGATAAGTAGCGAATAAGTGTCATGCTGAATAAACTGCACAAGTGCAGGTGGCATCGAAACTGCGTGGAAACTCGATCTGTCCTGTCCTGATTTCACTCCCAGTTCTTTTGCCAAGCGCTAGTCACTACCCCAGGAAGAATTTCTTGAAGAAAAGCATGTTCCTCCGAGTCAGAGATATTGTTAAGAACGTTCCTTATTAAATATTGAGTCCAGGTCGAATGATCTCATTTCCATTAACAATATAACATGTATTGGGTGCTCAAATGGCGGCTTTGCAGTTCAGAGACATCTGGCTTGAAATAAGGGCGTGTTCCGGTGGCGCAGCTGCCGACACAGGGGCTGCGATTTCTGAAGTGGAATCCGTGCCAGCGCTGTCCGAAGTTCTCTCTGCGGCCGAGAAGGCGAACGCCGACATGAAGCATTCAGGGATGTGGGACTATTCCAGGCGACTCTATGCAAATGAAATCGACCAGGTCAAGCAGGCTGTGACTTTTTCCGACAGAGTTGAAGACGCTCGGTCGGTTTCGTATTCCGCGAATATAGTTTACAGGAACTCTTGTTATACGCTGACGCTTTTTTCAATGAAAATACAAAGTCAGTAACGTATTTATTGTAATAAACTGGTCTTTTGCTTTGCGTATTGCTATGGTAATTAATGAGGAGTTGCTTGCAGCAAGGAAAAAAATCTCTGTGAAACGGCCGCGTTTCATACGTCAGGAGAGCTGGAGGTACGATAAACTTGCAGAGAACTGGCGAAAGCCCAAAGGAAAGGACAACAAGATGCGCAAGCAAACTTCAGGAATGCCGGCTCTCGTAAAGATTGGATATAGAGGACCTAAAGCAGCCAGGGGGCTTCATCCTTCCGGCTATACTGACAATGTTATTTACAACGTAAACGAACTGGCTAGGCTCGATCCAAAGAAAGACGCGGCCAGGCTGGCACATACTGTAGGCAAGAGAAAAAGACTTGCAATTATCGCAAAGGCAACTGAAAGGGGAATAAAGGTATTGAATTCCGGCAAGCTCTCACCCAAAAAGTCAGAAGAGAAAAAGGAAAAGGCTGCTTAATGGTAGTCAACATAAAGAAAAAACGCGAATTGGTCGCAAGGATTTTGGGGGTCGGCGCCAACAGAGTACGGTTTGAGCCCGATAGGCTAGAGGATGTGGCAGATTCCATCACAAGGGAAAACATTCGGTCGCTGGTTAATAGCGGGGTCATATGGACCACGAAGCCTAAGGGAACGTCCAGAGGTAGGGCAGCCGAGAAAAAGTCGGTCTGGAAGGTTCATGGTAAGGGACCGGGTTCAAAGAAAGGCAAAAGAACCGCAAGGGTTGGCAAGAAGGAAATCTATGTCATCAGGGTAAGGTCGATGCGGTACCATCTGAAGGTCCTGAAAGACAGGAAAGACATTACAAATGACACTTACTGGCAGCTATACAAGAAGGTCAACGGAGGACAGGTGAGGTCACTTGCGCACCTTCGCGACCTCGTAAAGGAAGCAAAGACTCGCTAAGTTCCGCGACAGACAGGCGGCGCTTCGCAAAATCTTCCATGGCATCTCCTACGAAGGACAGGCCTTCTTTTCCAAGTAGCCGTTTCTTTCTGTCCTTGCCAAACGCATAACCTCCTATGCTTCCATCTGACATTACTACCCGGTGGCACGGTACGGTTATGGGATTTGGGTTCTTGTTCAGTATCCTGCCTATTGCCCGGGAAGCCCCGGGGTTACCCAGCGCTGCTGCAATGTCGCCATACGTAGAGATCCTTCCTTCTGGGATGCGGAGTAGTATGTCATAAACATCGGCTGAGTTGAGTTTTCTCGGCATACGACATCAAAGGCGCTTTCGTATTTTAAACCTTGACGATTTCAAGTCCGGTCTTGTCGGCCATCTTCATCATCCTCTCCTTCTGGTTACCGAGGCCTTTACTGTCGACAAATATTTTCGTGACAGGCTCTATGCTCTTGGATATCATCTGGTCCAGCAATTCCTGGTCTATGGCTTCAAGATTGTGTTTCGATGCCACCGCTGCAAGGGCGAACTCTGATTCGAGCAATAGTTTGTTGAATTTTGTCGGATAGTGGGTGCCTCCAAGTGCAATGCCAACACTATCACAGCGGTCAAATCCTTCATCAAGTAGCGAAAGCAGCGCGTCGCAGATAATCAAAGCAGCATTCTCGTCTGACCATTCCGATTCCGACGAACCAAGTTCGGCAAAAAGGACGGGTTTTTTGAGCGATGTCGGCCCATGATGGCTGGCCTCTATAGTGATGTCGTAACGAGGGACTTTGTCCTTCGCCGCCACCAGTGCTTGTAGGTACCGCTTTTGTAGGCTCGGATAGGATATCGCTATCTCGCGAGGGTTGCCTCCGTACGGATTGTCCGCAAAGTTTCCAGTGCAATGACAGGTGAGCGTCGGGATCTTGCTGTCGGACTTGTGTTTGGACAGAAAAATGTATGCGACAGCTTGCGGATACGCATCGTCAAGACGTTCCTGATGGAGAAGATCATCTGAAGTCACATGGAGCTTTACATGCCGATATCGGCCAGAGACGAATTTGCTCTCGCCGTCCTGTCTGCCTGCCTCAAATCCCATTCGATCTTGCAGGCAGCGAACCATCGTACGTCCAGCAAGGTCCTGCCCTGAAGCCACGAGGATATAGTCCCCCAGCAATCATTCTTCCCTCGAAGGCTTGTAATTTTAGCATTTTTGTCGCTAAGTAAATTTATAAATTGCATGAGACCTTGGCATGGTTGACAAGATGAGCGACAAGACCAAAGAATCCCAGGAGCAAGGCGTGGGTCTTGAGGATATGAATTTTGAGGATAAGGATTCAGAACCCATAGAAAACGATCAAACAAATGACAATCAGCATACCATAAAGATCCCCGAGAAGGATGGTGCTTCTCTCGAGCGTGACGCTAAACAGGCGTCTGGTAAAGTTGGAAGTCCCTCGGCATCTGTTCAAGCGATTCAGCAGGAACTTCCGTCTAGCGATTCAAAGTTCTTTGCAATCCGCACGACAGGCGGTCAGGAACGTGTCGTAGCAAGCTTGCTCCAGACAAGAGTGAATTCCAAAAAGCTCGGGATACGATCCGTAATGGTGCTAGACAGCTTCAAGGGTTACATCATTGTCGAAGCTCCGGATTCTAACGTTGCTTATGAAGCGCTTTCCGGAATTAGGCACGTGCGTGGCCAGATAAGGGGCGACCTTCCGTTCAAGGATATCGAGGGTTACCTTGTGAAAAAGCCCGTCGTGTCTGAACTGAACATCGACGATACGGTAGAAGTGATCGCGGGGCCATTCAAGGCGATGAAGGCCAAGATAACCAGAGTAGACTATGAGAAGCAGGAAGCGACTGTAGTATTGTTGGACTCGCCCTACCAGATACCAGTTACAGTTGACGCAAACTACTTGAAAAAAGTACCGCATTAGGGCGAATTCTGCGTCCAACTCAACGATTAAATAAAGATGACTGCCAAAAATTGCATGTCCGATCTTTTGGTGTTATGATTGATCGTCGACCTTAACCTGAAAGGCAAGCATGCATTGGTCATAGGCGGGGGTACGGAAGGCGTAAGAAAAGTGAAGGGCCTCCTGGGCCAGGATTGCAAGATCACCGTTATCACGAACAGGGCAAACCGCTTTCTACTTGAACAATCCTCCCTTGGCAGGATAAAGCTAGAAAAGGCGAAGCTCAAAAGCGCCGAGATCCTTGATCGCTATCCGGACGTATTTCTCGTGCTTGCGGCTACCAATGACCGCAAGCTCAACCGCCAGCTGGTGGAAAGGGGGAGGACAATGAATGCCTTTGTATATGCGGCGGACGACCCCTCGGTAAGCGATTTCTCGTATGCGTCAGTAATCAATATGGAGGGCGTCATGCAGGTTGCCATTTCAACGTCGGGCAAAAGCCCGATAATGGCACGTAAAGTACGCATCAGGGCAGAGAGGGTCCTCCGGCGGGTAATCAAAAAGGCGGACATCGAGAACGCAAGGCTGCAAGAATTTGCCCGGCAGGCAGCGAGACCCAGGATAGGTACCGTTGGAGAGCGAAAGGAATTTCTCTATTCGCTTGTAAAGGACGATAGAATTCAGAACCTTATTAAGGCAGACAAGATTGAAGATGCTAAACGCGCAACCCTGGAGCTGTTGCAGAAATGGGAGAGAAAAACCAAGTGACTGCTGTGACGGGTGAATCTGCTGAAGGGAAAAGGTTGTCATCAAGTGTTCCGCTGCAAATAATCAATGCCAGGGTTACGTATCGGAACGCGCCCATTCATGTGCTTGAAAAGTTTACGTTCAAAGACGTTGACGCTGCCCACAGAGGCTTCCTTCAATCGGGATTCGATGAGTGTGTTATTCTGCAGACATGTAATAGAGTTGAAGTCTACGCCGCTTCCAGGGAACCGGACAGGGAGAAGCTGGTCAGGGAATGGTCATCGTTCGCAGGAATGTCTACTGCAGACTTTGAAACAGCAGAGTTCGACGGCGGCGAGGACGCGGTAAAGCACCTCATGAAACTTGCGTCCGGGCTCGACTCACTTGTCATCGGTGAGGATCAGATACTTGGTCAGGTAAGACGCGCCTTTGAATTCTCAAAATCAAGCCGCTACGCCGGCAGCGCCCTCTCGGTCGTATTTGACAGAGCCCTCAAAGTCGGGAGCAGGGTAAGAACAGCTACTGGAGTAAACAGGGGGAACGTGTCGATTGCATCCGTATCGGTCACCCTGGCGGAAGAGTATTTCGATGATCTCAAAGACAAGAAAATAATGCTCATCGGAACAGGCGAGGCTGCGAGCCTGGTGGCCAAGGTTCTCAAGAGAAAAGGAGTCGGCTTTTCTGTCACGAGCCGAGTGCCTGACAGGGCAAAGTCCTTCGCAGACAAAGTTGCTGGCAGCCCGGTTCCATTTGAAGATGCGCTTGAAATGCTGCGAACTGTCGACATCGTCTTTACCGCTACAAAGGCCCCTTATCGCCTGATCACTCGTGAAAGGATAGAAAACGCAATGGAGGGCAGACAGCAGGGGATGATGATATTTGACCTCTCCAACCCGAGGACCGTTGACGAAAAAGTTACGTCCATCCACGGCGTCAAGCTAGTCAACATGGACCAGATAGCAGAGCTGGTTGGCAAGAACATGAAATCTCGCATCAAGGAAGTACGCTCCGCAGAGAAGCTGATAGAGAACGAAATGAAATCTGTGGACACGATGATGAAGAGAATGAAGGGCGAACCTGTAGTCGTATCGGTATTCAAGACCGTCGATACGATCAGGGAGCGTGAACTGAAGAAGGCACTCTCGATGCTTGGCAAAAAAGTCAGTTCGGATGAGGCAAGGATAGTAGAACAGCTCTCATACGCCATAGTTGAAGGCATACTTTCAGCACCAATGAACAATCTCAGGAAGGAGATAGAAACAGGTCAAAGCGAAGAGCTGATCAAGATAGTGGCAAAGTTGTTCAGGTATGAAGACAAGCAGACGGAGCAGAACCGGTAACTCTTTTCCCGATGTCAGGCTGAGGCGCCTGAGAACTACGTCCGCAATTCGCGACTTGATGCAAGAAACGCGCCTTTCTCCCAGGGATCTGATCGCCCCGGTATTCATACAGGAAGGCTCGAAAAAGCCTGCAAATATCAGGTCGATGCCTGATGTCCAGAGGCTGCCGCTGACAAAGCTAGTTGGCGAAGTCGAACTGACTTTGGGCCTTGGCATACGCGCAATAATACTATTTGGGCTGCCATCGCACAAGGATGCGGGCGCCACTCTGGCGTCTGACAATGACGGGATAGTTCAGAGATCAATCCGGCTGGTGCGCGAGACATTTGGAGAAAAGATTGCGGTGATCACTGACGTATGCCTCTGTCAGTATACCTCCCATGGACACTGCGGACTTGTCGTGGACAGGAAGATAGACAACGACAGAAGCATCGAAGCGCTGGCAAGAGTAGCGGTCAGCCACGCAAGGGCGGGCGCGGACATCGTCGCTCCGTCCGCGATGATGGATGGCCAGGTTCAAGCGATACGCAGAGCACTGGACAGCGAGGGTCTTTCTGACACTGCTATCATGGGCTATTCTGCAAAGCAGGCATCGCCGCTTTACGCGCCTTTCAGAGACGCAGCGCATTCCGCCCCCGAATTTGGCGATAGGCGGACGTACCAGATGCCTTTCTCAAATGCAAGAGAAGCGATGCGCGAGGTCCAGTCTGACATTTCAGAAGGCGCTGACATTGTAATGGTAAAACCCGCGATTCCTTACCTAGACCTCATCTACCAGACCAGGCAATCAACCAACCTTCCGATTTGCGCCTACAGCGTGTCCGGAGAATACGCGCTGATAAAGGCGGCTGCACTAAATGGCTGGGCAGACGAAAATGCAGTGATGACTGAATTCCTGACTTCGATAAAGCGGGCCGGAGCAGACATGATAATAACGTATCAGGCAAAGAAAATGGCAAAAGTGCTGGCAAGTAGTTAGGCTCTTCGCACGTTTTTATTATTCCAGTCGTCATAGGTAAGGCTGATGTTCGCATCTGACAGCGGCTCCGAGCGCGCCTCAAGCATTGAGGATTACCAGAACACCTGTGCTGAATTCATTACCGATATCAGCAAAGACTACATGGACTGGGTGAACCGCTACCAGCTGGGTGAGCAGGAAACAGCAAGAAGGCAATCGATCATAAGGAACATTGTCAAGACGACCAACCAATGGATAGCGAGCTATGGCACGACGATCAAGAAAGTGGACATTGTGATGAACGATGGTGTGAACAAGATGGCCGAGAATACAGCGGGCTATCCGTTTGGGTTTGACGTGCTTGTAAATGGGATGAACCGCTACGCCAAACATCCCGTAGGCGAAATACGGATGAACATCAGAGCAGCGCCAAGACCTGGCAGAATGGCGAGGATAGGCAACTATCACAAAGACCAGTTGCTGCTTGTCAATGCCAGCGCCCCAGTAGAATATTTCGTCAGCAAAGAGAGCATGAAAGGCGCGGATATTCTTGACGACTATATCATAGTAAATGCAGCGAACGCAAAGAAAAGCGATCTCATTTCAGTGACTACAGTGGTGGAGGAAGTCGAAGGAGACCATGTCGCGGAAAGCAGAGGATATTCTACGATAATTCTTTTGGTATAGGCCGCCTATAATTTAAATAACGTTCCAGCATCGTAAAAAACGGCCGCGACGGTCGTCCAGTTTGGTCTAGGACATCAGATTGCCAATCTGGTAACCCGGGTTCAAATCCCGGCCGTCGCACTTTATCTGAAAATTACTGCGAATCAAAGTATTGCAAAGTGGCGTTTCGTTGTTCTACGCCATTGATCTGGTTCAGGCACTTCCGCCGCAGGCGCAAAGTCCGAACTCGTCGATTCGCTTCTCGCAAGTCGGACAGCGTTCTCCATACTCCACTTCCCACGCGTGTTTGCCGTACATTTGATAGTGGGAATCTATCTCATGAGGGACTCCCTGGTCGTCTGTCGAAAGCGATTCGTTCCTGCCGCGCTTTTCAGCCAGCGTAGAACTTTTTGTTTCGTCGACTATTAATTTCTGCGGCCTAGCTTTTGCGTTTGACTTGATTATTTCCAGTGCTAGCTCCGCCGCATCTCTGCGCGGAAGTTGAATCATAAAGATGTTCTGAGAGTTGGTGTATGCCTGGGAATCAGGTGAAATCGCTAGAAGGGCTGTTTCGGCCAGTTTTTCAAAGAATTCCATCATGTCGTTGGCATAGAGCAGATAGTTGCGATCAAACGTTGTACCCTTGAATTTTATGCAGACATCCACGAAAACATCCTGACCGTCGTGGAAAATATCAAGAAGCGTGTCCGCCGCGATTTTCTTGCCATAGGTTTGTTCCAGAATCTTGTGGTACTCCTCCGGGGCGACCAAGATACATGGCACCTTGCTCCCTGAAAATTCTACAAGCGTGGCACCGTCCTTGTGCAGGTTATTCTTGAATTCCTCTATAGTACCAAATTGCCTCTTGGGCATTTATCCTATTTTTCTTTAATGTGTTCCGCAAGATAACCTTTCAGATCTGAACCAAGGCATTTGCCGAAGTCATTTGAAAGCAGAACAAAGGGCATCTAACGTCGCCAAGGTATGGAGGAATTGGGGGGTAGCGCGACTACACTAGAGAAGAATCATCATGAAGCCTTTTTCTGATTCTGTATGTCTGCCAGAGATTTCGGTAGTAGCTGATTATTGCTTCCTTTATCTGCTGGGCAGGGTCTAGCTCATTTCTGACGCAGTAATCAGCGAACTCTTCCCATATCGCGGATGGACATTCAAAACGCAGAAGAGATGTATCTGTATTGGGAGCAGAATCTTTCGCGTCGTGCACGTCCATGATTTTTATTTCTTCATTTCCTGCGCCGACGTCAAGTGACTTTTCCAGATCGTTAAGAATCTTGTCTATTTCCAATACCGAGAGCTCTTTTTCTGACATGGATTAGAGTTCAGAGCACCCTAAGAGTCGCGAACTGTATTAACTTCTGTCTGTATCAAGCCGGACTTACA
>JANWIX010000023.1 GCA_025449675.1 Nitrososphaera sp.
ATGTGCGAGTCCGCGCCAGACGATGGCTCAGAAGAGACAGCGACAGTAACAATCGGAGACCAAGAGTTTGAGATCCAGTACATGATTAGCGGCGGCACTCTGGAAGAGTTGACCGCGGATCCAACAACTCAAACCTTGACAGCCAGTATCTCATCTACATCAGATGGAAATCTCACTATTTGGCTTCCGACCGAAGCGATAGACGCAGATGATGACTTCTCGGTGCTTATTGATGATGAATTCGGGAATTTTGTAGTTGACGAACTAGAGCCAACCGCGGATGCGAGAGTTCTCCAAATAGAGTTCGAGCAGGGCGCACAGGAAATTGAAATCGTTGGTACGTCAATGGTAGGAGACGAAGAGCCTGAACAGGAAATGATATCTGTCGAGATAGATGGTGAGACATATGACATTCCGTTTGAAATTACAGGCGGCACATTACAAAGCGTGGATGCAGACGTGGCATCAAAAAGCCTATTGTTCACTATCTCGTCCAATGCTAGCGGCACCCTCACATTGTGGCTCCCAACTGAAGTGATAGACGCAGATGATGACTTCTCGGGGTCCATCGATGGAGACTCGGCCAATTTCACAGAACTGGCTCCAACTGCAGACGCTAGAGTTCTGGAGATCGAGTTCGATGAAGGGGCGGAGGAAATCGAGGTCATAGGCACAATGATAGTTCCAGAATTTGGTTCCTTGGTGCTCATCATTGCATCAATATCTATCGTTGGAGCAATCATTGCGACCAAGAAGTTCCATGGATTTGGCGGTCTAAAGGTATAGCAGACTTTTTTTTGTCTGCAATCTTTTCTTTTTTTGCGATGGTCACAGAACCTGCACGAAGCATAGCTTAATTTCAGCCGATTTTGCGGGTAGAATTCATTACCTCTAGACTTGTGACTACTAAACTCTGTTGCGTGTAAGTCTTGCGACATCTCACAATTGTTATCTCATGATTACATTGCTTAGAACTAGTACAGATGAAGATCCTGATTGCTGCCAAGGTGGCAATCCTAATTGGAATTGAGATAGTCCTAATAGCAGGCAGTTTCGGTTATCTAGCAGCCCACGAGGCTCAAAATCAGCTCATTGGCAATTCCATCAATATTGCTGGAAAAAACAGATTTCTAACAGCCAGTGTTCTGCTGCAGACGGAGTATTATCTGTCAGGATCGGGAACTAGCCTTGCCGTAGAGGAAAGCCTTAGGGACCTAGAGGCCAATCTGCTTTTGTTGAGGGATGGAGGAGAGGCGGGAAGAATTGAACTTGGAGCGCTTCCCCCTGGTTTTACCGAAGAATGGGGAATAATTTATGGGCAATACTCGGCATTTGAAGACGAAACTCAGGCGGTGATTGCGACCAATCCCTCAGAGGGCGCAGTTGCTAGTACAACCGAACTTAGGCAATTAGGAGACATGTTAATTGCGTCGTCAGATACCCTAGTTGCAGATCTAGGCATTTACTCTAATGATTCCGCTCGACAATTGATAGCCATGCAGGTACTTCTCGCATTTCTTAACATAGGTGTACACACGCTAATGCTCTATTTGATACTCAGGATTCTTAAACCAATCAAGAGTCTTACCAAGGCTGCCATAGCGGTCCGTGAAGGAGACCTTAGCGCCTCTGTACCGATCACTGGTAGCGATGAACTGCGCGAATTGTCTGAATCTTTCAATTCAATGCTAGACTCGCTCAAGGAATCTGCCACTTCACTAGCGAAAGAGAAAGTCAGGTATCAAGATCTATATGACAATGCGCCCGATCTGTATTGTAGTACTGACTTGGATGGCCTCTTGCTTGACTGCAATAGCTCTTATTTCAAAAGTTTAGGATACAACAAGAAAGAAGAATTGATTGGAAAGTTTGTGTTTGAATCCATTGCAGAATCAAGTCTTGATGCCATGCACGAATCATTCGAGCAATGGAAGCGGACGGGGAATATTGTGAACAAGGAGGTGTGGCTCAAGCGTAAAGATGGTACCACTTTTCCAGCACTTATTAGCGCATCAGCAATTCATGACGCAGATGGCGCCATTGTTGCAAGCAATGTTGCCATTATAGACGTAACTGAAATCTCTGAAACCAAAAGACAACTAGAAAAGGCCAACGCACGGTTGAAGGAACTGGACCGCATGAAAAATGAATTCCTTTCTGTGGCTTCGCATGAACTGCGAACCCCAATTCAGCCAATAATGGGTGTTGCAGCACTCGCAGCACGTGGTGCTATGAGCAACGAAAGGGCATGGGAAATAGTTATCCGTGAAGCGAAAAGACTGCAAAACTTGGCGAACGATTTGCTTGATGTAACGCGGATAGAAGGTCGGCACATTCAGCTTCGCAGGGAACGCTTTTGCATTAACGATGTCATTCGGGATATCTTGCATGAAGGCAAAATTGTCCATCGCGAAAACGTCCAGGTAAAGTTAGAGCTTGCCGCGGATGAAGATCTGAATCTCGATGCAGACAAGTCGAGGATAACTCAGGTTATCAACAATCTTCTAGGTAATGCGATAAAGTTCACAAAGACAGGATCAATTACCATTGTGACGAAACCGATCTATGATCGCCGATTTATTGAAATCTTTGTGAGTGACACAGGAGCAGGAATCCCTGGGGAAATATTGCCAATATTGTTCTCTAAATTTGCCACCAAGAGTGTAGAAGCGGGAACTGAGCATGGAACCGGGCTCGGACTATACATATGCAAGGAGATAATAGTAGCGCATGGAGGCAGTATTACTGGATTTAATAGAGACGAGGGCGGTGCCACATTTAGGATATTGTTGCCTGCATCAAGGTGGACATCAATGGCCCAGGATAGAACGACAGATGCACAATAGACTACGATGAATTTTTCCCTCTCAAGGACTGACTGACAATCTATTCGCTGCGATTCACACGATAAATGAGCTTCGATTCAGATCCCCTGTTACTAATGGTTCTTGCTCTCTTCGGTTAGCCTAGATGTTTCTTGACAAGAGTAAAGAGCTCTGTTTCCGTAAATGGCTTATTCACCCGCTCTATCGCTCCATAGTCTTCCTTTATGATTTTCAGATCCATATCGGAATACATTGGAGAAGCAGTAAAGAGAACGACTTTGGCTTTGTTCTTTCGCGCCATGTTGTGTTCCTTTAATTTCACAAGAACATCAAGGCCGCTCATTTCCGGCATTGCCATGTCTAGCAGTATGAGATCGAATTCTTGAGTCTTTATGAGGTCCAGACATTCTCGCCCGCTATTTGCAGTGACGCAACTATATGCCGAAGATCGAAGCATGTCTTGAACCATGTCGGTTATGGTCCTATTATCATCGACCACTAGGATTGTCTTATTTGCCAACTCCCTCACCCTTTGGTATGGAGAAACTGAATCTTGAACCTTCCCCTGCCTCGCTAGTGAACCAGATCTTGCCTTTGTGAGCTTCAACGATGCCCTTGCATATCACAAGCCCTAGTCCTGTGCCTCCAGCCGTCCTGGTCAAAGAAGTGTCCACTTGGTAGAATTTCTTGAAGAGCCTGCTGTGCTCCTCCTCAGGGATGCCGATCCCGCTGTCTTTAACGTCAAACACAACAGAGTGGTCCTCTAGTTTAGCATTAATGTCTATAGTTGAGTTACTGGGAGAGAATTTTATTCCGTTTGCAATCAAGTTATCCAACACCTGAATAATCCGGTGCGGATCACAATCAAGAACTAAATCCTCAGTCAAAGCGTTGGATAGTTTGACTTTTTTGGATTCTGCGCGAGGCAGCAATGAGTTGATTGACTGTTCTATGATGTTTCTTGCAGAAGTTTGCTTAACGTCTAGACGCATTTGTCCTAGTTCAAGTTTTTGCACATCCAAGATATCCTGAATCAGAGCAGCAAGCCTTTCAGCATCAGTGAACATGATCTGCAGTTTTTGCTTTTGGACCGGGGTCAAATCCCCAAGACTGTTATTGAGAAACATGCTACCATATCCAATTATCGAGACCAGTGGCGTTTTGAGCTCGTGTGTTATCATGGCAGAGAACTCTGCCTTTCTGACATCGGCTTCCTTGAGTTTGTTGGCTTGTTCTTTGATTTCTTCAGTGGCATCGTGAAGTTGTCTATTGTTTTCTAGCAGTTCTTTGGTTCTAGTTTGCACCTTTTTCGTGAGTCTATTGTTTATCAGGATAATCGCTATCGCAAAAGCCGTCATACTGCCCAGCATGCCGTATATTAGCAGAAACATGTAAGATCCGCCGAGGATCTCATTTTGATGGAGAAGTGTCTGAAGGCTCGCGGATTTGGTTACAAGAGTGATCATTATGATTTGATCACCGACTTTTACTGGCGTATATGAAATCAGAATGTAATCGATAGGATTGCTGGTGGCTGGCGATGAACCGCTGTTGGTGGTATTCATTAACTCTGGATGTTCTGATAGATTTAGCTCGTAGATGCCAGACTTGCCTTCAACAGCTTCCCTTAGTGATGTTACAAGACCATCTTTGATGCCGGCTGGAATTGCACCCAGCACCTCTTCAGAAAGTACATTCTTGCCAAGATTTTGTGCTGAGGGACCAGAATACATGATAAGGCCCTTGGGATCAATCAATGAAAGACCGCTGCTATTTACATCGGCGGGCTTGGCTATAACGAGTTTTTCGATGCTCTTCGCGAATGTATCCGAACGAATTGACGCAGAAACAGTTCCCTTAAACTCGCCTGTCTGCTGATCGATTATTGGTGATGCTACATACATTGCATAGGAACCCTCTGAAAGTGCGGGAGATAGTGATGAGATGAATGATCTCATGTTCTCTTTCGTTTCTTTGTACACCGTATGGTTTGAAAGGGAAGTGCCAACGAGCCGTAACACTTCTTGGTCACTAGACGTAGAATACCGCAATACGCCGTCTTTGTCCAATATGAAGAAAGAGTCAACTATATCCGATGAATCAACCTGTGCAGCATCGAGAAGCAGGCGTATTCTATCATACTCACCTGTCTGAAAAGACCTGGCTTGGGTCATGATCTGTAGCACCTTCTTGACACTGACGAGATGTTGGCTGGCCAATTGAGATACATAGAAGGTCTTTTCCGATAACTCGTTCTTCAACGCGGCAGCCTCTTCTTCGGCAATCTTGCTAAATTCTGCAGATTGAATTGAATAGAGCGAGACAGACGCTATTATTGAGAATGCTATGATGCCTCCCAGAATTAATGGGATGATAATGTTGGATTTCGCTTTGAAGTCCAAAGTCAATGAGATGCACTAACCTCCCCAAGCTTCAAGCTAACACTATCTCTGATTTCCGACTCTCCGGAAGTTACAATCCTTCGCCGACAATTACTTGAAGTGCAGCGTAATTAAGTCCGTGCACGCCAAGTTCCTGTACATACAATCTGGGGGTCCGATTGAGACGAGTACAGCGCGCTAGGATCTCAGAGGCTATCTTATCCTAAAGCCAACTTCAGCCGTCGCAATTAGAGAATCCGCTGCAGTGACAATCCTTGCGACATAGCTCCCTGAATCCGCAACTTCACCTACTCCTTCCTGTTGCCACACTATCTGGATGGTCTCGCCGGACTCCATTGTGGTAAGGACCTGAAGAGCAATGAGGCCATAGCTCTTGCCAGTATCGTTATTCGTTATCGATATTCCCAGCGCGGAATCAGGAAATACAAGCGGCGCAGACGCAACGTTTCTTGCTGTAAACGTGACGTTCTCTCCTTTGCCATATTCAGGCTTGTCGGTCTTTAGTTCCAGCAACCCGCCTGGGTTACTTGGCGCATCATATGAAGCTGAGTAGCCTAGGAAGAGTCCGAGCACTGCAAATGTCAGCGCAAAGATAACAATAGTTGAACGCAATGTCTTTCAATTCGGATGAAGCAGTATGGGATAATAAACGATGCTTTGTCTGCCTCTACCTAGTGGTATTAGCTGCGGCTTCAACAGAACTAGACCTAAGTCAGAAAAGCACACGTAAACCACAACCGGAGATGTGGTGTTTATCGGCATTCAAATCGTCTACTCAGTAAAGGCAATCGGAATCGTCCCGAGCCGTGTTTTCATTTCCGAACACGCGGGGCAGTGCATCATCCTTACTCTGCCTGACAAATGAGTCGCTGTCCAATGGCAAGATGGGCAGATAAGAAAACGAGGCTGCTTGAAAGTGCTTATCGATGTCGACAAATCAACAATGCTACGCGAATAATAATTTAAGTTGATCAGACAGCCGGGTTACGTGCTAGCACCACATGCTCTAACACCATATCTGGTTTTGAACGTCCCCAAGCCGGAAAAGGTCCCTCGCGTGATGACTCAAATAACACGTGAGAGGCAGTCTGGCGGCTCGGGCCGCCCCCGCTCTCCCAAGCTAAAAGGAGGTTCGATCCGCCGATTTTATTGATTGTGGTATTTCCCTCCAATCCTCGAAATTAACTTAGCCGGATCCCTTGCTTTTCTGCGCTTCATTGGCAAGTTCTACAGCCTCTCTTGCAATCCGTGTCAAGGCATCATTTTCTTTGATGTATCGATTGAGCAATAGGAACAGCGACGGATCATGGGGTATAGGGAATCGGAGATCAATGGGACTGGACGGTTTGCTCTGAAATAACGCGTCATGTAATCGACGTGCATATGGCTTTACACCGGATGGCAATTGCTGCCTCAGCCTCTCTATAGATAATCTGTCAAGGAAGTCTATCTTATCCATTTCTTGACGCCTGTTGAGAGACGACTCGGGATTGTACAGGTAATTGACATAACTTCGCCCCTGAGATGAAATCCTGTACATATACTTGTACCCTCGATTACATTTTAGACCCCTTCTCGTTGTGACCTCTCTTTTAGCCCTTTTTCTAGTCAGGAACGTCATCCTATATAGCCTGTTTAGATCATTGGAAAGACGTTTGGTCATTGCTGTTTCGTATGCGGAATACCCTGACGCTCCCCGCATGTGCGCCAGGATCGGATTGATTCGCTGAAAGGCTTTTTCGATGTCAAAGTCTTCACTTCCGAAATCCTTGAATAGCTGCTGCAGCAGCGGTTTATAACGCAATTCGTCCCACAATTGTAGGACGAACTTATTCTTAAGATCTTACATTGCATCTCACGTGAAAATTAGCAGCCGGAGCAGAAGAATAATGGGTCAATTGGGATCACAGGCAGCTGTGTTCGGTTAAACGCAAGTCTGACTTTCTGGGATCAATCATTCTTCATCATGATTCGTGATACACTTTCGAATCATGCAGTTAGGACATGAAAATCTGACCACGCTTTGACATATTCTAGAGACATCTTGTCAAGCTCGTACAGGGCATAGTGCCTTGCTGCAACTGATTTCGCCCTACCAACTAGGACATCTGCTTCGTGCATTTCCATTACCCGGCACATGACGTTGTAATGGATCTTGCGAAGGTC
>JANWIX010000024.1 GCA_025449675.1 Nitrososphaera sp.
CGAGCAGTCGACAAGGATGGCACTTGACACACAGCTCCTTGACGTCAAGGACATGTCAATGGCACACGGAGCACTCGTACATGTTACGGGAGGCGACGACATCACCCTGGAAGAAGTCACAAGGGCGGGAGAACTGGTCACAAGGTCGCTGCCACAGGACGTAAGGATCGTGTGGGGCGCAAGAGTTGACCCAAACATGAAGGGCAAGGCCCGCGTGATGGTAGTCCTGACAGGCGTCGAAAGCACCTTTGGCGAAGTTACAAAGATTGCCCAGACACCGGTTCAGGAAGAGAAGAAGAAAAAGTTCCTTGGAATGTTCTAGGATAAACATTCCTCTTTTTCCTTTCTTCTTTCGCTCTATTTCGAACAGTCTGATCCCACTTTTAGTGGGGCCGCTAAACTTGATCCTCTATGAACATAGCCACAGGCTAGCTGCCTATTCAGCATCTATCGAGTACGTAAATTCAGAATCGTCAGCAAATACGCCGATCTCCGAGACCAGTTCCGACCTTATCTGGTGAGTGCCGGCTGCCAGAATCGACTTGTCAAGAACAACACTGCAATCAACCACAGAAGGTCCAACGGAATAACCGTCGCTCCTAAAGCTGGCGTCACAATACGCGTCGGCCAGTCCGGCGTCTGCTCTAATCACTTTGCCATTAATGTCAAACTCGTAGAACTTTTCGCCCACCGTCCCAGAGTCAAGCTTGATCCTTATCGTATCGATCGAATTTCCTGTTTCAAGATCGGCGCTAATTCTTATTTCTAGGTTCATCGCGTCGCTGGCGTAGTACGGTCGTGTGGACAAGATTCTGATGGTAGGGTCAGCACTTGCGGGATGTAGGCCCGGTATTGCGACTGCTCCAAGCAGAAAGAATGTAAATGCAGCAACGGCATAGAGTCTGAATGTATGGCCAGTCAGAGCGGGGAACACAGGACTACCTCTTCATCAATAGATATCTACCTATTAAAGACGAGCAGAAACAATCGAAAAGATGTTCTGGCATCAGTCTCACTGACTCGCAGCACCACGCAAACCGGAGTCATCTCATGCTATTCTTTGAGCAAAACGAGAAGGTGACTCTCGTTTCTGATTCGACTTTGTCAAGTAGTGTCTGTCACGAACAGAGTTGACGAACAGCCAAATAGTTCGGATGGATAGCTACTAAGGATGTCCGGACCCGGGTGGCCCATCGACGATCGCTTAATGGGATCGGTTGCGTGATGCTGCTTTGCAGAATGCGCATATTCAGAGGAATCTAAAGGCAGCATCTCTTTCGGCACTACTTTTTGTATATCTCGTACTCCTCTTATCAGCATCATCTGTCAAGTATCTCGAAACCAGCCATAGAATAACCGTCCAGCGGGTATTCGACGAGACCCTTTTCGGTTCACCTACAGCCGACGGCCTTGCCACATTCGGTTTATTGATGCTCTTTGTGGCTGCATCTATTCCATCAAGAAAGGTAATGGCTGCTTTAGCAGCGCTCTTTGTGGCAGGTCTGGCGGCCGCGCTTTTCGAATTCGATCAGGCCGTAACTGTCCTTGGTCTGGCTACGGTTCCCCTTGTCGCTGCGCTTTTCGCTGCAAAGGCGGTCCTCAAGTCACGCTTAGATGCACAGCCGAACTTGCTTTCGAAATTGGAGCTGGATGGCAGACGTACAGCATTGATCTTTCTCATTATTCTCACCGCAATAGAGCTGGGAGCCCTTGCCAGGTGGATCTCGTATCCTGTTCACACGAGTGAGATATACGGCGATCCGTCATGGAGGTTTGCAGAACTAGAGTCAGGGCTATTCCACGTTTTCGGGCTGCTCTCACCCGTGTTGCTTGTCCTGATGGTCTTCTCTTTCCTGTACAAGGACTTTATCTCTGGCATCATGAGAAAAGTAGCACCGGGCGGATCAAGAGAGGGCAAGAGCGAACCGGAGCATGCCGAGCTGCGGAATAAGCGTGGATGAAAGACACTACTTGAGATGGCTAGAAGAGTTGGAGTTGCTGAGGCAACAGGGGGCTTCATCAGGCGAGATTATTTCTGCGGTATTTGCCGTTAACGGAGGTGACAGGCCGCTGAGCGTCCTTTTCATGCTGTTTTTGGCGGATGTGACGGGCCTTCCAGGCGCAACTATTGTCAGGTTCCTGCCTGTTATTCTGGCGCCCGCTCTTGTTGCAAGCAGTTACTTGCTGGTCAGGCTTGTACGTCCGGCAGTTCTAGTCGGGACAATTCAAGGGAGAAAAAGTATCGTCGCGTCGACGGTTGCGGTGGCTGCCGCGATGTCGCCGCAGATAGTTGTGGGGCTGTATGCTGGTATTTTGGCTAACTGGCTTGCTTTGATTCCCGCCCTTTTTTCAATCGTTGTAGCCGTAAAGATTTCAGAGCATGCAAAAAGCAAGGATCTGGACTGGCGCAAGCTATCGGCCAGCGCAGCAGTCCTTTTTGCATTGCTCGCCCTCACCAATCTATTCCATGTTTATACGTGGGGCTATCTCGTCCTTGCCCTCGGGCTATTTGCTGTCATTTCGTTTGTTGTGATGCGCAAGTCTGCTTCCGTTGACAGACGTGTTCTTCTCAAAGTCTCCGTAATACTTGGATCCGTAATAGTTGCAAGCGTCGCCGCAGACTATGCCAAATCGTCATTTTTGTCGGTTACTTCTGGCCTTTCGCAGGAATCTATTCTGGCCGGTAACACGCTGAGCCCAACCAACTTTTTGTCGCGCTGGGAGGCTCTGGACTTTACATTCAGCTCCTATGTCGGAGGATTTCTTTCTAATCCTGTAATCATGGCGCTTGCGCTACTGTGGGTATTTCGCAGCAGCTACCAGAAAGCGTTTGACCGGCTATTGCTGTCAATGATATTTCTTTTGGCCGTTCCGATACTTTTTGGCAGCAGCGACATTCAGGCAAGAGTGTTCTACGTTGTGCCGTTGTTTATTCCTGCCTTGCTTTCCCTTAATAGCCTCCGGCAGAACAACAACGGAACGTTCTTCCTTGCAATGTTCACACTTGCTATCTCTATGGCAGTCTATGCCCTGCGTGCAATTGCCAACATGGACCTCGTTCTGCCGGAAGGCTACGAGGTAGAAGAACCGTTCCTGATACCTTGATCGAAACGCCCGCCATCACTTTATTTTCTTGGCAGCCCTTGACGCGATCTGGTCTGCCATCTGCGAAAGTGAAGCGCTACCACCCAAGTCGTAGGTCACGTACTTACCCTCGTTAATGATATCTTCTGTGGCCTTGAAGATTGCATCGCAGACGTGCTTTTCGCCCAGATACTCCGCCATCCACGCGCCCGACAGGACCGTGGCGACCGGGTTTACCTTGTTCTGGCCCGCATACTTTGGCGCGCTGCCGTGCGCAGGCTCGAACATTGCGTAGGTGTCGCCATAGTTGCCAGAGTACACGTTGCCGATGGAGCCCACATGTCCTGAGGCGCACTCCGAAATGATATCCATAAAGAGATTGGTGCTGAGAAGCACGCTTTCATTGAACCTTTCCGGGTTCTTTACGAGCTGCTGCGTCATGTTGTCGATGTAGTATTCTTCGACCTGCATGTTCTTGAACTGCTTCTGCGCCTTTTCTACCGCCGCCCAGAATATTCCGTCAGTTTCTTTTAGGATATTTCGCTTGGTTACGGCAAAAATCTTGTCAAAGCCCCTTTCCTTTGCAACCTGGAATCCCTTGTTTGCGACACGCTCGCAGCCCTTGCGAGTTGTCTTGCGGATGGCGATAGCCGAGTCGTCGCTTGTCCGAAATTCAATGCCGGCGTAAAGCCCTTCGGTAGCTTCGCGCACGCATACAAAATCAAGCTGCTTTTCCGCATGCTTGTACGTCTTTATCGGCCTGATGTTGGCATAAAGCTCGAATTTCTGCCTGATGCTTACTGCGACGCTGCGCGGAGCATTCGGAATAGGGACCGTGGTAGTGGGACCCTTGAAGCAGGCGTCAGACTCTTCCAGCAGCTTCCAGACCTCGGGCGAGATATACGAACTTCCGCCTGTCTTTTGCCACCACTCCGATCCTGCGTCGCACGGGATCAGCTCAATTTTGGAATTGCAAGCCTTCAAAACTCTGGTCATTGCGCTGACGAGCTCAGGACCTGTGCCGTCGCCTCTGATCACCGCCGCGGTCTTGTTCTTTGCCAATCTGGAATCAATTACGCAGGCATTTTTTTCGCTATTTATTCCTATTTGCTAGTTAGTTCTATTCTCGCGACCATCATGTTGTCGGCAGGAAACGGCGGCACGTCCGAAGGTTTGGGCACTACGGTGAATTCGCCCGCCTCGGAATAATAGGAATACTCTATGTCGTAGCCGGTGAGGTTCAGAGTCTGCCAAACGTTTGACCCGGTAGAATTGTCGACGACTTCTATAGAATTGGTAACATTGTAGACTTTCATAAAGTCGTCCATTGTGAACCTGACGGGCCTGATGTATTCGATATGAATCACGTTGCCAACTTCATCTGAATGGATAGGCCGCAAACAGTCCTTACCATCTCTCAGATGCTTGCCTACAGTATCTGGGAGCAACATTGTTTTCCCATCCACTATGACTTCTATCCGGGGGTAGAGCTGGAAGGTTTCAATTTCATGACCCTTGAGGCAAATGCTCCATGGAGCTGGAGGTGGCGCGAGCGCGGGAATTATGACGAGTGCAACCAGAGTGGCGCCGCCCATTGCGATCGGAACTATAAGGAGCTCTTTCTTGCCCAGCCGCCTGGTAGGCTTTGCCTCCTTTATCTTGCGCTTTGGCAATCGTCAGGTAAGATCCGCCAAGGGCGTTATTAGTGCTTTGGGCGCACAGTGTTATATAATGCGGCGCGTGCTTGTACTCCAGCTTTGCAGATAGTACAGTTGTCCGACATTCACATCGGCAGCCTTTTTGTCCAGAGCGCGTTTGACGCGGTGGTCGAAGAAGTGAACAAGCTCAATCCCGACGCGATGATTGTAACGGGCGACCTGACCGATGAAGGACTGCTGTTTCAATTCGAAAGGGCAAGGACCGAGCTCAAGAAATTCACGTGCCAGAATATCATCGTGCTCGCAGGAAACCACGACTACCGGCATACAGGCTATCTGCTATTCAAGAAATTCTTTCCGACAAAGCAGGTATACGAGTTTTCTGACACTGTCATCCTGACACTTGGCACCGCCAGGCCCGACAGGGATGAGGGCGAGGTCGGCTACCGTCAGAACCTCTGGATGGAAAAAACGCTGGCGAAATACACAAACAAGATCAAGATAGTTGCAATGCATCATCATCTTATCGGGATTCCTGACACCGGTACCGACAGAATAGTGATCATCGATGCCGGCGATTGCCTACGCGCATGCCTGCAATCAAAAGTTGATCTGGTACTCTGTGGCCACAAGCACAGGCCCTGGGTCTGGAGTCTAGGAACACTCGACATCGCATATGCGGGCACAGTCTCTTCGACACGATTCCGGGGCTTTTTTGAGAACTGCTACAACATTATCGAAGTGAAGGACAACAGAGTCAGAGTCGACATCAAGATCGTGGGCAAAAAGAGGTTTCCACTTTTGGAACTCGTCGAGCGTTACAAGCCATTCCTTGAACAATAATTCCGTTTTCCATTTCTTAGCGGTAAGCGATCGGTTAGGACAGGCTTGAAGATAATTAATAAATGCGGAACACACTATGCAAAACGGCAGCAGTGAAGATTCAGAGTTAATCCTGATTTGTGAAGAGAAGGCATTTGACTGAGCTGCCCTCTTATTTTTACAG
>JANWIX010000025.1 GCA_025449675.1 Nitrososphaera sp.
AGCACGGCAAGTTGTGTCAAAAAGGCAACTTGCTAAAGGATAAATAAAATTACTCTTCGATAGAGCTCGTGCAGCTCGTAGCAGATTTCGAGCTCGTCAGAGTCGTCCTTGCCCTAGGCATGTTTGCTTGCGCATCGTACTTTGATTTGAGAAAGAGATCAGTCAGCGACCTTTTGTGGATCATCTTTGCCTCTATAGCTGGCGTTATCTACATTTTTGATTTTCCCTCTACCCAGGAAGAAGGAATACTGACCGCCATTTCGATAGGGCTGGCTGCGGCAGTTTCGTACTGCATTTACAGGGGCGGCCTTTTCGGAGGCGCGGACATGCTGGCTCTCATCACCTTTGCTGCGATCCTCCCTCTCTACGATGGCGGCTCCCTTTTCGGCGTCATGGAAACAGGGGCTTCCTTCCATCCTTTTTCACCCCTCATCGTCCTTACTAACGCTGTAATCCTGTCAATGACCCAGATTTTCTGGAACCTGCTGCGGAACTTGGCACACAAGGACAGGTTGTTTGAAGGTCTTCAGCATGAATCGGCCTCAAAGAAAATCATTGCAGTCATGATCGGCCACAGATCAGCGAGTCCAAAGTATGCATTTTCGATAGAGAGAGTAGTGAATGGAAGAAGGCAATTTGACTTTGCCCCCAAACCGGCAGAGACGGCAGAATACGAGACAAAGAAGGATGTCTGGGTGACTTCGGCCACGCCTTTCCTAGTATTCATGGGAGCTGGCCTGGTCACCATGTTAGTCGTGGGGGACTTGCTTGCGCTCTTGTTCAAGATGCTCTCATAGTCGACCTGCTCATGGTATGTAGTTATACACTCATACAGGTATGTTTATATAAAGGCACGTGGTATCAGGTTCTCATGTCTCTGATTAACGCGAGAATTGACGACAAGCTTCTCAAGGACTTTAGGCATGTCGTATACGTCAAATATGGTCTCAAGAAGGGCGACCTTACCAAGGCGCTTGAGGAGGCGATAAGGGATTACGTCCAGAAAAACGCTGAGAACGCCAAGAAAACTAGCGCCCTCTAAGATATGTAGTTCAAGCATGTAACATAGAGCTGTATACTCATATCAGTGTTAAACATATGTCTTTATATTTATGCGCATTAAGCTAGATGCGGGATGGTTAAGTGGCCATAATAAACGCGAAAATTGACGACAAGCTCGTCAAAGAGTTCCGTCACGTCATTTACAGCAGGCACGGGCTCAAGAAAGGTGATTTCAAGAATGCGCTGGAAGAAGCGATGCTTGACTATATCCGCAAGTACTCTGAGCAGAATCTCGAGTCAGCCGGACGGGCCTCGGAGAACCCACTGACAGAGAAGGCGGAGCAGCTGGAAGCCTAGGCTCCCCTGGTCTTTGCCGGCAGCCGTTTGATGCTCGCATGAAAACTAGTCGCTGAATTCTTCTTCGTTTTCGGGTACCCTTCTCGCCCTCTGTCGCCGCACAGGCAGCTCTATTTTAGGTCTCTTCACATAGTAGATTCCAACACCGCCAGCTCCGGCAGCCACAGCTCCGACTATTCCGAACATCAACCATTGAGGCAGCACCAAGGGCACATTCTCTACCTCAAAATTAGTTGTCTTGAGGCCCATCGTGAAACCTGCTTTTTCTGCAGTTGCGATAACTATTCCCCTGGCTTCAGGGCCGGTTGGGGTATATTCAAACGTCACCAGGCCATTCGCATCGGTTGTTGCAGCGGTAGGAACGGCGGTTGCGTTAGGTCCGGGGTTTATCCTGACGATGGCATCTGGCACCGGCTTTGAGTTGGCATCGACAACCCTTATGCTCATCATGACTGGCTGCCCATATTCTATCGAAGGTGCATCGTGAAACAGCGCAAGGGTCAGAGGGATCTGGTATGGTTCAAAAGTCATGGTACTGGAAAGTCTTGCAGGCTTGAAGCCATCCTTGAGCAAAGTTACATCTATTGTAAAGTTCCCCGGCCTTGGCGCAACTACTTCTGCTTTGGCGATGTATGCGTTAGCGACCGGATCGAATGTAGTGGCATTGTCCTCCTTGCTCGCTATCTGGAACGAAGATGGTACTCCCCAGAGAACGCTGGTGCCTTCATCCGTAGCGACAGCGACGATGCTTGGCTGAGTAGCTGCAAGAACATCTCCGGGTATGAAGGACCCTGACAGATCTGCTAGGACAGAGTCAATTTCGAGCGAAGTGGAGCGTATTCCTTCCGCATGTGAAGAGATGGTAAGGCTTTCCGACTTGCCCGAGGTAACCAGATCAAAGGGCGCGAACGATCTTCCCATTGGTATAGTGATCGACGTGAGAGGAAGAGTTCCGGAGCGCGATGAAGTTAGCGTTACCGTGACATCCTCCGATGCAAGAAGCGGATTTCCGAACATGTCAGTGAGCTGTACCACGCCTATCTGGTGCGCCTTGCTAAAGCCGATGATGCTATCTGACGGAAATGATACCTTGCCGGTGATGCTACTGAAAAATATCGTGTGGAATGTGGACTGCACTGTCAGCAGATTATCTGAATTCACTCCAACCGGAATCGCAGAGATTTCGGCTGTTGACTCTGACGCTGAAAATTGGCTGCTGTGTATTTGTAGGCTGCCAAAGGTCCCATCGGGGGCAATCTCGGTCAACTCGTTTGTTGGCTTTACAAGGTACTCGACTCCGTCTTCCGATCTCGCCGGTCTGCCCGCGGAATCAAGCGTGAGGAGAAATAGATCTGCTGCTCCTTCCTGATTGAATGACACCCTATAGTTTTCATCAGCCGCCAGCCCCGCTGGGGAGTATATCTGTGTCTGCACTGGCGTAAGGCCGCCTGTCACATCCATATTGCTTGAGCTCGAAGCCATATTTGCGAGCGAAACTGAGACGGTTACGGTTCCAGGCTGGCGCCCGCTTGCCACCGTGGCAGTTCCGTATGAGCCGCCTGGCGTTATCGATCCGGTATCAGTGACCCTCAGGATGCTCACATCGCTTGTGACCACATTCAGATTTCCCTGATTTGTGGAATACAGCAGGCTAGATTCTATCGGATAAAGTTCACCTTCGGTTAACTCGTCTATGGCATGTATATCATCGTCGTCCACTTCACCATCACCATTCATATCCGTGCCATCATCAGCGTCCTCTTCCACTGCACTTAGCTGATAGCTCACTATGGAAGTCGCATCACTCGGCGTTCCGGCGGTAACGACAGACACAGTCAGTTGCTTGTTCAGCGCTTTCGCGTCGCTGGCGACGAGAGGTTCTTCGACGACTTCAAAACTATCTGTGCTTACACCCAGACCCGGCACCGTGGCACCTATGGTTACGTTCTGCGCTCCAAAAAATACTATCGACTGCTTCATGTGGAAGCCGTATTCGCCCTTCTTTATTACAGCGTTGGCTGCACCGATGTTCTGCACTCCTAGAGAGCTCGCAAACATGTCAAGTCTGATATCATTTGAAGCCACAGTGGGACTTCCTGCGGCGTCAGCCAGACCTACAAAGACATCGACTGTCTTTTCACTTCGGGCTACTTTGTCCGGAAATACATAGAGTTTGATAGATGCAGGCTGCGTCTGAGATACTTCTATCGTAGTGACGGTGTCTAGAACAGGATTATTGCTCGAGGCCTTGATAAAGGCGTTCCCTGACTTTTCCAGCGACCTAACGGTGGTAAGTGCATAGTAGCTGCCTTTTTCTATGACAACGCTGCTAGAGCTCAGCCTGACAAGCGACCTTTCGTAATCGAAAGTAACAGCAAGATCTTCTGGGGCTTGCACGATCTCGCCGTTATTTTCGAGGTACACAGAGACTGGCATCTCAGAGCCTATCTGCATCCTGCTGGAAGGCAGGTCAACAACTAGGTTAATGTTGCTGGGAATCTGGCTTCCCGCTACAACCACGGCAAACGTCTTGGTGACTATTTGATTGCCGAACAGCGCCGAAATCTCTGACTCGCCTTTCAGATCTGTCACAGCAACCGGAAACCGCGCGTAGTCAGTTCCTTTTGAGATGGTAACCCTGGCTGGAACTGACGCGACTCCTTGGCTGCTTGAGGTCAGCTCGATCTCGATATCCCTTGATGCAAGAAGGGGCTCTCCAGTACTATTGGAGACAAGCTGCACAAACCCAACGTCGTACGAAGCTTCACCGAATTCCACTATCGATGGAGTAAGATTCAGATGGATCGAGACGTCATCACCTACCGTGGTAATCTGTTCCTGCGCAAGAGCATTTCTTGCGGCAAGTTGAAGAGGGCCAAGTGTGAGCATACATGTTATCAGAACAACAGTCAATACTAACGCAACATCAAGTCTCCTGTTTCTATTAACCAAGGCTTTTGAATTTTAGTCCCGCCAGCTTGATTAGCCTCTTCATGTGTGTTACGTATACAAACAGTCTCCCGGTCGAAACAGGGCACGAGATACCGTGGCGTTGATTTCGTGTAGTATGTAATGTTATCTTTATAACATTATAGCATTATATATGTCATTTCGTTTTGAGAGAGAATCTCGAGGTGGATAAGTATCGAAAAGATACTTGCCGCACTTTATAGCGTGGCAAATTCAAGCGAATACGATCTTGAAATCCGGGAGCGAGGGGGTAGTGGGCAGGGTAGCTTCAATCGTTAGGACAAGACCCGTGATCCTCGGTGCGGTCGCGTCGGTAGCCGCTGTAGTAGCGATCTGGGCTGGATTGACCATGGGCCAGGTCCGCGACTCGTTCGACAACATCAATCCCGGACCAATCACAGGAATTGGAGATGATACAACTAGCACCCCAGGCGATTCATTGCCAACCACCCCGACGGATGATGATACTGATGACACAGACCCTGATGATATTCCAGTGCAGCCGCCATTACCTTCAGATTTTAAGTTCACAGACGCGAGTTTTAACATCCTTGCGTCGGACCCCGACAAGTATGCAAACCACAATGTAACGATTTCCGGCAAGATCTACGAGATAGTTGATCAGAGCTCCAGCAGTATCGTCTTGCTGACATATAGGATTTTTGGGCAGGCTGATGAATCTGATGACTCGCGAGCAGTCATAATGTATCAGCGGGGAAGGCTCCAGAGTTCGAGCATCGAGAAGGGTGATTGCATCGCAATCGAAGGAAAAGTTCGTGGAGGTTTTGGAGAAGTTAACTCGCTTGGGCAGGACGTACGCGTTCCCCTAATCGATTCCACAAATGTTGCGGAAATGGAGTGCATTAACTCGGCACTTCCCCCTCTGGAGACAGTCGAGTTGGACGTGTCGCAGAGCCTCGGCGGGATATCGCTCACGGCACATAGAGTCCAGCTGGCAGACGATCACGTAAGGATCGGGATTACAGCCAAAAATACCGACGGCGGGGACAGTGTCTTTATCAGAGAAAAAGAATCATTCTTGATTCACGGCGGCAATACTTTTCAGAACATCAACCATCTCCTTGTGTTCGGGAATTACAAGCTTGACTCTAGTCTGGTGGCGGAATCTGAAGCCGAAGGCTACATGTTTTTTGAACCCGTTCAAAGCTATGAAGGCGGCTCAATGGTTTTCAAGATAATAATCGAGAAAGTAGGAATATCAGGGAACACAGAGTATACTTTTATCTTCACAACGTAGAAAAAAGATGCGGCAGGCCCTAGCTGTACTCCTTTGGATTACGAGAAAATAGACTTTGGATACCTCAAGTGGTCAGAAGAGGCATCTTTGGGTTGCTACCGTACGTTTCCGTAATGAGTTCGGTCATTCTCGAGTAGCAGCTAAGAAATTCCCTTCCCTTCTCCGTAGTCCGGTAGACAAGGGCGCCTTCTGAACTGTCCTGGCTTAGAAGACCCTTTCCGAGCAGCTGGCTAAGGTAATGGATAATTTGCTCGTAGCTTAGGTTTGCCCTGTACATGATGTGCGTCTTTTTTATACCAGCCGTAGATAGAGACAGAACATCTGCCATAATTTCGATCTTGCCCCTGTTGTTTTTTCTTTCAGACATCAGACATTTCAAGTTCTTGATGTTATATTAGGGGAATGGCGGAACTCGCACATTGAAACAAGCGTTCCAGCGTGATTCTGACCTAGGGTGCCGCTCAAAGATTAGCGTCCAGTAAAGAATGGTAGACATTATCAGCGAATTTCGCTAAATCACGCTAGGGATTCTCAATGCATGTCGATTGTTGCCTATTGCGTCGGTTAACCCGTTCCAGAGTTATCCTCACTGGAAGAGGGATCTTTGCTGCCGCCGTCGGTCCCTTCTTTTTCATCATCACTGCCATTATCTGACCCTTCTCTTTCTTCACCATTCTTTCCCGAAGATCCGCTATCGCTATCATCGTTCCTCCCATCATCGTCCGCTAGCTTTTCTGCCTCATTCAGCGCAGAAAATGCAGCCGAGAGAGCCTTGCGAGCGTACTGGTAGTCGCCATCACTGATAGCTGCGCGGGCAGCACTGATCAGTGTCAGTGCTTCCTGCACCTTCGAGTCTGCGTCCGGGTTTTCATCATCTTCAAGGGCTCTGGCCCTCGTTTCGAACTTGTCTGCTGCGCTAGTCAGCCTTCTTGCCTGTGGATCGTCCTGTATGGTGGAATTGCTCGCAACAGCCGATGCGGTGGTGTCATTTTTGAAAAGGTTTTGCCTTATGCTCTCGAGCATTTCGTTAACCTGATCGAGGCTGTTTGCGGCCCTTTCAAAGTTGCCCTCATCAATCATCCGCTTTGAATCGGTGAGAAGCGATACCGCGTTATCGAATTCCGCTGCCCTGTCCACTCCGTTCGCTTCGGTAACTTCTTTCAGGCGGAAGTAGAATTCCTTCAATCTCTCGTATCTCTCAAGTAAACTCGACTCGCTATCGTCGGTTAGCAGCTGGAGTTCAGCTGTCTGGTCGAATACAGCACGTTCTGCCGACAGCGCATTGATGACCTCACGTAGATGTCCTATGGCAAAGATCAGATGCTTCTTTGCTTCACCAGAGTCTCCAAAGTCTATGGCCTGGATTGCAAGAGAGGCCTCGAACACTCCCTGGCTATACTTGGCCGCGATATCCTCTGGGAGGACATAGTTTGCCTCCAGGAACTCTCGAATTCTTAGATTGACCGTTTCCTGTGCCTGGAGGATGACGTTCTTTAGGATCCTAAGTTCGACCTTGTTTCCTTGACCGCTCTTGCCGCTGTTCGAGACGGTGAAAGTAGAATTCGCGGATAGTTCGGCATAATAGGCAAGCACGGTATATTCACCTGACCCGCAGGATTCAAGACGAAGCGGTCGCGAAACAAAAGAATTGTCAGAATCAGGAAGTATAGTCTGCAGCGAACATTCCTTGCCGTCTGGGTCCCTTATTGTTACAAGGACGGCGTATCCATCAGGAGCTCCTTCCGGAACGACTCCTATCACAATTACTCTCTCTTTTGAAGTGTAAATGTCCTTGTTTGTCGTTACAGTAAGAGATTCTGCAAATGCCGATGCAACTGGAAAGATCAGAACCACTAACAACAATAGTGAAATAACAGTTCTAGTGGATGCCAACGAATCGTTAGGGGTACGCAATATTATGCTGCCATGTATTACTTTCGGTGGCAGTTATATCAGGAATCCTTGGAACGCGTGTTCCAGAGGCGCACAAGAATGATGTCAAACCGGTGAGCGCATACACGCGAGCGTGACAAAAGAAATTCTGATTAATACTGCTAAATTTACCCAGCACGTGTCGATTATATTACTAGAGCGTGCGACTTCCAGCAATTGTATTTGCGGCTTGCCATACTGATCGTCGCTTTTTCTTTGATTCCTGGAGCAGCTTTTGCTCAGAGCTCGGACGAATATCTGCTGTTAAAGTCGGAAGGGAGCGAGACGTTTGCGTTCCCGTACACTGCGGCAAACCGTGATTTCGACGATCCCTTAGTCTATGAATATGATGAGCCAAAGAGTCCCAGCTGGATCCTGAGCATACGGAACAACCTGTCGTACGCTGCTGGTGAGGACTCGAAGATAGTCATCAAGATTCAGGAACCCGCGCCGAGTGAGAAATTCATCGAGCTCGTCATGTTTGGCGGCGAATCCAGAAGATACCTGGTTTCTGTAAACTTGCCAGAGATAGGATACCAGCGACTCTATTCAAATGACGTGAACGGGTGGTCTCTGGATAATCCGGTGGCAGTGGCTCATGGAGAAAACGTTGGCCTGACGGTCTCTGACGGAAAGAGGACGATCCTCGATCGATTCAATCTTGAAGGTTTTGCAGTAGGATCGATTTCGGTGTATGGCAGAGAGAATGCGACGTCACCAGCAGTTGCGTCTGCGGGCGACATAACTTTTGACATTCTTTTTGGGGCCTTTCAGGATTCGCCTGTTTATGTCCTGCCAGCTGCCATCATGGCCGGCGTCGGTGCCCTGATCGTCGGGCTGCTGGTTGTGAAGAAGAGAAAGCCTTCCGATTAGCCTTATAGTACTTGCACATGCCCCTAAGATCACATGCCTTGCAGTTGGGCCTGACAGGAAGGCAAATGTTCTGCCCATACATCACGAAAGTGTCGTTGACTTTTGTCCAGAGTCGCCTGTCTACAATATTGGCCAGCTCAAGTTCCGTCTGTTCGGGAGTCTTTGTACTAACCAGTCCGAGCCTGTTTGAAATCCTGTGAACGTGTACATCGACTGGAATCGCGGGTTTGTCAAATGCATAGACCAGCACGCAGTTTGCCGTTTTTCTGCCCACCCCCGGGAGTTCCAGAAGGCTTTCAATGTCCGATGGCACGCGGCCTCCGAACCTGCCTACCAGTATCTTGGAAACCTGCACGATCCTGTCGGCCTTGACGTTGTAAAAGCCGATGCTATGAATAATCTTCTTTACTTCTTGAATGTCTGCTGATGCCAACTCCTCCGGAGTCTTGAATCGGGCAAAGAGTCTGCTGACAACTCGGGTTGTGTTCTCGTCTCTGGTCCGGGCGGAGAGGATTGTGCCTATCAAGACCTTGAACGGATCGCCGTGCTCTTCCATCTGCAATCCACGTAGCGCGGTAAGCCGCGGCTGCCGCCCCCGGTTGAGCGCGCGAATCATCCTGCCCAGGATGACATTCATCCTTCCGCCACGGTTAGCCAACAAGATACTGGAGATATGGATCATATAATTGCCTAATGGTTATTATACCGAAATCCTTGGATCAACGCCGTACATCTTTGGAACTTACCAGGGCCGAGCAGGACTCACTTGGAGGGAAGGACGGCGAGGCGCTTGCTTCAGCCTACAGGATTTTAGCTGCTATAGGCGAGGCTACAGGTGGGGAAAAGCTCGTTCCCATCAAATGGGCCCACGTTTCTGGCGTTAACTATAACACAATTGGCGACGCGGGGTTAAAGTTTCTGGAAAGCTTTTCCAAGGACGCCAGAGTTGTGGTCAAGACCACAGTAAATCCCATGGGCTATGACAGGAGCAAGCCCGCGGGCATATCTGATCATTTTCGAGAAAAGCAGGAAGGCATCGCAAGTGCGTACGAAAGAATGGGAGTGACTCCGTCATTTACATGCACCCCCTACGAGGTTTTTGATATTCCCGAGAAGGGAAGTGCAGTCAGCTTTGCCGAAAGTAATGCGGCAGTGTTTGCAAACTCTCTGCTCGGGCTAAAGACTAACAAGGAAAGCGCCCTTTCAGCGCTGGCAAGTGCAGTGACAGGAAAAGCCCCCCTTTCAGATCTGAGGACGGATGAGGCACGAAATCCCAAGATCGAAATAAAGGCCGATCATCCGTTTCAGAGTGAGCTTGATTATGGTCTGCTCGGTTACTTTGCAGGTAAGGTCGTGAGGGATAGCTGTGTTTCACTGAGCGTTCCTGTGCCTTCCACGGTGCAGGCCAAAGCACTCTGCGCTGGAATCGGAACTTCGGGTTCATGCGGCATGTTCAGGATTGGTTCTGGAGGCTCGGAGAGAATATCCTTTGGCCGGAAGGAAGCGGAGGACATCATGGCCGAGCTGAATACATCGGAGGATGGCGATCTTGTTGCACTCGGGAGCCCGCAGCTGGGGCTAGGCGAGCTGGAGCTTTTGTCGGAACTTGTCCGTGGCAAGAAATTTACCAAACGCTGCATGATTTTTTGCTCGCGGGCCATTCATGCACAGGCATCAAAAAGAGGGCTTGCTGGAGATATCGAAAAATCCGGTGCAGAATTCATGTGCGATTCGTGCACCTGCCTTACCCCGTATGTTGACCATGAGAAATACGATTCGGTGATCTCTAACAGCGTGAAGGGAGCATACTATCTGAACAACTCTAACAAGGTTAAAGTCGCGCTCAAAGATATTAGAACGATAGCAAAGGAGTACGCAAAATGATAATTTCGGGTTGCCGCCGGATTGTGGGAGGCGAAGGCAAAGGTCCTGCCGTTGTCACGACCCAGCCGATCAACTTTCTCTCCATGTTAGATCCCAAGCTTGGAAAAATAACCGATCCAAAGCACGAACTGTATGACGTCCCTCTGGCTGGCACGGTCCTGGTTTTTCCGTTCGCTGTCGGCAGCAGCGTAGGCGCCTATGTCATCTATTCTATGCGAGAATATGGAACTGCGCCAAGTGCCATTGTCTGTTCGAGAACCGACATCACAACTGCTTCGGGCTGTGCAATAGCGAATATCCCTTCGGTTGGCCTCCCTCGTGGCATGTCCGTAGCCGAGGTGAAAAGGGGATCGACGTTGAGCGTCGATGCAGATTCTGGCAGGATTACAGTAAAGATTTAATTTCAAAAAATGTCATATGCTGATCTCGGTGCATGGCATTACGATGGGCGAACCGACCACACAGTGGAATGACGATCAAAGTCCATGCACCGAACTTATCTGGCGTTACTGAGATACTTCAACAACTTTTTTTCTTGAAGACAGCCCTGAGACTATCCTTATTCTGCTCCTATCCACATTGAAATGTTTTGAAAGCTTTTTCAACAATTCGGCGTTTGCCCTTCCGCGTTCGGGTACAGATTTCAGAGAAATTGTTATTTCGTTTCCGCTTACCGTCAACTTTCCGTTCGAGCTGAATCTGACCGAAACAGAATAGCGCACATTGTCCGTTTTCATCACTCCTTTGAAAACCTTTTATGGGTGAAGACAAGATAGAAAGGTGGTTGGCAAGCTTTTGTCCGGAATGTGGCGGGGAGCTGAAATTTGACCTATCCAGCAAGAGTTTTATTTGCAAGAGCTGCGGGCTTTTTGCAACCAGAGAAAAGATAGACGAGCTCCGGGACAAGGCGTCAAGATCCAGCGAGGACCCAAGGAAACAGCGTCAAGACGATTACCTTGACTGGTGGCAATCTTCAAAAAAAGAAAAGCAACAGAAGTGACATTGGCAAGTATTACCTTGCCAGCGCATGATTGATTGGATACCGTCGCTATTGAAATCGTAGATGCGAGCTGCAAATCGTGCTCCAATTGACTCGCAAAGGGCAGGTTTCAGCCTGGCAACTGACCGCGCTCGAATGATTAATAACGGCTACTCATCAACTAATCGGCGCATGCTCTGCGGAAAATGTGACAAGTGTGAAAGTGTCTTCCATAGAGCGTACTCGGGTGAGAGTCTGTGCAGAAAGTGTTTTCTGAGATCAATCGAGGACAAGACTGCAAGGACTATTGCCAAATATGCGATGATAAAGCATGGGGAAAGAGTCGCGGTCGGCGTTTCTGGAGGGAAGGACAGCCTGTCGCTTCTTTTTGTGTTAAAGAAAATGTTCGAAAAGCACGATAACAATAACGAACTTGTCGCAATAACGATTGATGAAGGGATCAGGGGTTACCGTGATGAGTCACTGCAGATAGTCTCGGAATTCTGCTCGCAACTTAAAGTGGAATCCAAGGTGTTCAGCTACAAGTCACTTTTTGGAGTTGACATGGATGAGGCAATGTCGCTGAGGCCGACCGAGAAGATGTCCTCTTGTTCGATATGTGGAACCTTTAGGAGAAGGGGGATAGACATTGCAGCTGAGGCAGTCGGCGCAAGTGCGGTTGCGACTGGGCACAATTTGGACGATCAGCTTCAGACGTTCATGATCAATCTGTTAGCAGGAGATGTGGAGCGAATAGGCTGGATATATCCCGAGCCCGTGCAGTATGCGGACAGAATGAAAAAAATAAAGCCTTTCATTGAAATATACGAACATGAAATTGCATTTTACGCGCTCCAGTCAAACATACCATTTCAATCTGAAGAATGCCCATACATGGACGAAAGCATAAGAACCGAATTGCGAGAATTCTTCAATCGGTTTGAAAGAGACCGTCCCGGCATCAAATACAATGCCTACAACTCTATGATCAAGTTGTCCAAGTTGCTGCGCGACTCGTCCACAGGCACCGGCGCCAGAAAATGTTCTGTGTGTGGGCGAGACTCCACCGGCGCTGTCTGCTCGGTATGCAAGACTGTCAGGGTGCTCACGTCCAACAAGCAAATATAGCCTCTCGGCGGAATAGCTGTCGGAGGCAGGGAGGATCGGGGTGCCAGCCGTACCCCACATCGGAAATCGGCTTCATGCCGGGATCAGTAACTGCTGGGTAAATCCGCCGGTAGGAGATACCCGCTTGCCTTGCTGAAATGAAATTACGCCGTGTCGGATGGGCATGAGCGGCGCATTACGCGAAGGCGTGGTTGCCGACCGCTAACCGTCGAAATGGGTGAGGTCCGGGAGGGAGCAATCCTAAGGCGGCGCGTCCATGCTAACACGTCTACGTGGTGGATCTTGCAGGACTTGAAATGGGGTTTTTTGCCGGCGGTGGTACCGGTGGGCTGCCTCCACCTTCTAGATACGCTGTTTCCTTTCAAGGATAATTTTTCCCGGCCATCAGCGTCGCAGGAATCGTCGGCCCATTTCTGGGGATCCCAACATCGCTGCAATTTGTGCCATGTGGCTACAACTATGTAGTGCGTGCTACACGTCGGTTTTATAGCTGGTAACTGGATTCGAGTTCGTGCGCGTTGAAAAGTGCAGGGAGTGCGGCTTTACCATTGCGGATAGCAAGCAGATTATCGAGCATTTCCTAAAAACTGGTCATCAGAGTCTAATCAACCCGGGCAGGAATTCAGTTTAAATATGATCATCGGGCTGAATATTCATGATATGAATCCGCGTCGAGCTCCCTCTGACGGCGTTGGAGTTGGTCAGATAGAGTTGGAGGTCCAGGAGGCATACCTTGCCGACAAGCAAACCAAGATAGCGCGAATTGATAAGCAGTCGATGAAGCAGCTGCGTATTTCCGCGGGTCAGAAAGTCATGCTGCTTGCTGACGACCGCCCGATCGTATTGAAGGTTTTACCCATGTATCCTTCAGACAGCAGCGAAGGGATTATCAGAATAGGCAAAAATGTCAGGAAGCAGCTGCGTCGCAACATCGGTGACAGCATTCCTGTAAGGGGGATCGGCAAGACGGAGATAGACAAGGTGGTCAACTATCTCTTGCTCGACAAGTTCTCTAACAGTAAGGAATAATTCTGTCTCATGATTGTGTAAGTCTTACCGATAACAGGCATAACTTAATTACTGCAAAAACTCGGATCTCCAAATGTATAGAATGCTTGTTGAAGAGGAGCACGAGCCTAACAATGATGAGCTTTTTCATATTCTCGACCAATTTCTCGAGACTTCTCCATGCTCCCTGCTGCTTAGGGGAGAGCCCGGGCAGGGCAAGACTACTTTTGTTCTAGAGTTCATGAGACGGTACAGAGAAAAGTATCGCGGATATTACGTTTCTACCAGAGTGTCACTGGAAAAACTAGAAATGCAGTTCGGCTGGGCAAAGGGCCTTCTCAAGAAGGAAAGTGTTCTAGAAGCAGAGCAGTCACCAAAGCAGGAACTGAAGGGTTTTGATGCCAGGATCGGCAGAGCGAGAAACCTGACGGAAATCGTGACAAACGCGGCTCTCGGCGACAGTGCTCTTGTAGTTCTTGACAGCTGGGATACCCTTGCAAAGGAGACTCCGTTCGACGAGCGCGCAAAGACCGAGAGGATGATCACAACTATCGCCGATGCGCACAACAGTTTGATAATATTTGTTGGAGAAGAGGACGAATACTCTAGGAACAGCGCTTACCTGGTTGACGGAATAATAACCCTGTCACTTGATAGCATCGACTCTGTGAAGATTCGCAGGTGCACGATAGACAAGATGAGAGGCACTTCGATTCCTAGGCAAGATCTGCTTTACACTCTGGACAACTCCCGTTTTGAGATCCTGCCAAAACTCAGAATGATTGACTATTCGGCGCCGGGCAGGTTCGAGCCGTCCAAGCTGCGGGATGGTTTCTTTTCTAGCGGTAACCGCGATCTCGATAATATTCTGGGAGGGATAAGGAAGGGAAGCGTTGTCCTGATTGAAACCGCTCAGGATGCGATCAGGTTCTCACTTGATCTCTTGCTATCGGGGTTCATACTCAATGCGCTATCCAACAAGAACGACGCAATAGTTGTGAACTCCCCAGATACGCCTTCCAAGGCCAGTCTTGCACTTATTCGACCGTTCATCCATAATGACTTGCTCAAGAACCTCAGGGTATTTACGCATCAGGAAGATACGAAAGAATCCAACGTCATCGAGTTTGGAGAGAATGAAAGCGAAAATTACAAACTGTTATCCAAGGAATATGGGACATTAAAGGGATCGAAGAAAGGTGGGGGACAGACTGTCATGACGTTCGATGTCGGCCTTAACGAAATAAGAAAACTGGAAGAAGCGAATTTCTGGAAGAGTAAGCTAATCGACCTTAGCAGAAGCGTCCGAGAGAATGGCGACTTGCTCATTCTCTCAAACAGAACCGGGCTTGACGCCACCCCGCTTTCAAAAACAATTTCAGATGTCCACCTTCAGATTTTTAGCAAGGCCGGAACTCATTTCGTGAGAGTGCAAAAGCCGTCGATTGATGGGCCGACTATACTATTTGCCTTGGCTGTGGATCAGAAAAAGCGCTACCCCGCCTACGTCCTGAAAAGAGTAGTCTAGGACGACCGGCAACTGCCGTTTTTGGCTAGCGGCTGCCTAGAACAAGATTTTGTACATCCCGAACCACTCGCCCATTGACGAGAAATCCAACTTCCGTGGTAAGCGGTACTACATACATAATCATACCTAGCTGCGAGCAATCCTTAGTCTTTGACCGAAAAAGGGTATGAGGATCCTAGTTGCCGAGGACGAGGAGAACATTTCGCTTCTATATCGAATAGCACTTGAAAGCAGACACCATGAGGTCGTCTCAACGAAAGACGGCCAGGAATGTATTGATCTATTCTCAAGAAACATGCAAGACGGTCAGCATTCAGGAACTCCATCTAAAACCTCTTTTGATGCAGTGATACTAGACTACAGAATGCCAAGGATGGACGGGATGGAAGCAGCGAAACAAATCCTCAAGATGCAGCCAAAACAGCGAATAATCTTCGCGTCGGCGTACGTCAAAGAGACCCTAGTGGAATCCATTAAGGAGCTAGATCAGGTGGTCGAATTGCTGCAAAAGCCCTTTGAAATCGACGTTCTTATTGATACTGTGGAGGACAAGACAGTATACCAGCAGTTAAGAGATTTGAACGTCAACATAAAGCACATCAAGGACTGGAACCCAACTCATGCACAAGTATTAGACTTGCTTGAGGGATTGCTAAAGCTAAGGGCTCCGGATTTCGATTTTCAGAAAGTCGTTGCACCAAAGGACAAGACTGGTCAATTTGCCCACACCAGTCATTCCGCGGGTTAAACATTTGGGAGAATTAAGAAATTGAACTCTAATCAGCTCGATCATTTGTCTCTGATGGAAGACCTACTGACAGTTCTTGGTGAAGAAAACATGTCGATTCTGTATCATCACCTGGAGAGGTTGGGGGTAAAAAGAAACGAGATTGCAGACAAACCTTCGGAATTTTCCAAAGCCCTCAAGGTGATTTTCGGACAGGCCGCATCGATCCTCGAGGCACAGATAGTATCTTCCATGGCTTCTAGAACCGGGCATAATTTCGGCCCCAATGTGACACTCGTCGAAGCGCTGGCACTACTCAAGGCCAAAGAAGCTCATCCCACAAAGGTTTGATGCCAAAGATACCTTTGAGCAGATTTCCTGAAACGCGTTGGCAATCCGGATGCTTCGTTCCCGTCGCGAGCAGATTGCATCGGGCATGTACGCGATTCATGCTCCAAACTCTATAGCAAAGAAAATCAGCTCGACTCGTTTTTAGTTTAGCTCGCTGCCACTTAGGTCGGCTTATGCTTAAATTTGGATGATTTTCCCTCTATCATGTAAGAATCGTGCCCATTGACCCAGACTTCCAAAGCCACAGGCCCTCGACCGAATACGGGAATCTAAAGATCTGGAAAGAAGCTGCGGGTGGCCACGGGATCTATGGCACTGAAGTGGCAGTGGACTTTGACTTGTGCATCGGAGACGGTGCATGCATCGAGGTGTGCCCGGTCAACGTTTTTGACTGGCATGGATCCGGTGCGGACAGAAAAGCGCTCCCTTCACGGGAACGGGATTGCATCTATTGCTTTGGATGCGAAGCCGTGTGTCCGAAATTTGCGATAAGAGTCAGCGCGCCAAAGGAGACCAGCCCATGACAATAAAGATAGACGAGGAGAGGATATTTCAGATAATAGAGCAGAGGCATCCCCGGTCTGTTGCCCTCAATGGGCCCGAAGCCTTGATGCCAAAGATTCAGATCGCTGCGGACAATGTGACAGAAAGGTTCGGCATTCAGGCCTACGTCATAGGCGATGCCTGCTGGGGATCATGCGATCTAAATACCCATGCGGCGGAGATGCTAGGCGCCGACGTACTGTTCAATATCGGCCACAGCGTCGCGATGGAATCGTTTGGTGACATGGTGTTCATGATCGGGGCTCTTGATGACATCAGTTTTGATTCCGTTGCGCGCAAGTGCGCGCAGGGACTCGCAGGCAGGTACAAGTCTATTTCGCTTCTTACCGACAGCCAGCACCTTCACAGGGTACAAGAAGCCAAGAAGATATTTGAGGAGCATGGGTTTGCTGTGATAATTGGAAGGGGCAAGGGACAATTGCGCGACGCTCAAGTGTTTGGCTGCGAATTTTACCCGGCGTACAGCCTCCAAAAACACGTCGATGCCTATGTCTTCCTCGGCCAGAGCATGTTCCATTCCGCGAGCATCGCCATGTCGACAGAAAAACCAACCTTCATGCTCGATCCGTATTTTGATGAGTTCAGTCAGGTAAACGAATTCGCACAAGGGCTTCAGAAAAGGGCCATACTTGCTATTTACAAGGCACTCGACGCAGAGAAAATTGGGATAATAATCGGACTAAAGGAGGGACAATTCGCTCACGTGCGGGCACTTGAGCTCAGGAAAGAGTTTGAGCGTTTGGGCAGAAAGGTGCAGATGATAGCCCTTACCGATATCACCGAGGAGCGCGTTCAGAATTTTAGGGGAATAGACGCCTTTGTGCAGGTTGCTTGCCCAAGAATTGCCACTGACAACCACTTTGCAAAACCGATGCTGTCGGTCCCGCAGGCCCTCGCATTGATAAAGCTGCTAAAGAAGGAGCCAATAGACGATTTCCTAAAGATCCAGCACTGGCTTTAAGGCAAAACCACCTGCAGAAGGCATAAAATGAATTTCTATAGCCTCATTGGAAAAATAGCATCACAATTACAACTATGAAGGCCCTTGTTTAGGAATTTCAGGTAATATTTTTGCATCAAATATACAAATTCTGACAAAACTTCGCTTTTAAGAATAAAATAATTGTACAAATCTTAAATAGATATTGCGCGTAATAAGAGCAGGTAGTAAACTCGCTAAGCTTTGCGCGGCAATCTCTGGCAGGCGCATTAGTCGGTTGTTACCGGAGATAAAAAAAATGACATGTAAAGGAATATGCGTTCGTCATAAGGCTCAAAAGCCAGTTGGCTCTGGCAGGTACGCTAGCGGCCAAAAGAGATGCCAGATATGCGAGATATTCATAAAGTGGGACGGTCTGTGGTGCCCGTGCTGCGGCTACAGGCTCAGGACAAAGCCAAGGAATCTGAAGTACAAGGCAAAGCTTCGGGCAAGGACGAAAAAGCAAGAGTTCAAAGTGGTCAAGCCTATTACCGTCCGCGTAAGATAGGCTAATGCCGGATGGGTCTGACGTCCCAGAAAGCAGGATCATAAGATCAGGTACTCGAAGGAATTTCTCGCTCCAGAGCCTCTTTTTTCAGAACGGCTGTTTCATGATAATTTCTGAGGATCAGCCGCGGATAGGAGCTCTATCTGTTTCGATCGGTGCGGCAGGAGGGAAAGTGAACACTGCCAAGATAATTCCAAGCAAGTACGACTCGATTTTTGTCAACACCATTTCAGAAAAGGTTTCATCGATGCTAAACGGCATCTGCCTGGTCTCTCTTCACAGCAAGACACCGCTTCAGCTGGACGACATGAAAGCAATTATGGAAGAGATAATGAGCATAGTTGGAAGTAGAAAGGACAGTGGACCAAGCCGATAGCCCATCACCAGATTTTCGCGGATTTCTTTCTCTGCTTGAAAGCAGAAAAGAGCTTGCGCGCGTCGATAGGGAAGTAAGCGCCCAGTTCGAGGTCGCTGCGGTCTCGGCAGCAGTTGACGGCGGCCAGGCTGTGCTGTTCTCCAAAGTGCGCGATTGCAAGATTTCCAGGGTGGCGACAAATGTATGCGGCACTCCGAAAAGATTCCACCTGGCGATCGCAGGTTCGCAAGGCGAAGAGACAAGCGATAATCTCGCCGCAAAGCAGGCAATTCATCGCCGAATAACGGATGCAATGGCAAAGCTGTCTGAACCTTCGAACCGTAAGGGATCGCCTCCCTTTGAGAGAAACACATCGACTAGTCTTTTTGATTTGCCCATAGTAACCCATTTTGAAAAGGATGCGGGGGCGTTTGTAACATCCTCTATAGTTTTTGTGAAGGACCAGGAGAAGGGAAACCAGAATTCGTCGACGCACAGGCTCCTCCGGCTCGATGACCGGCACATGGCCATTAGAATGGTCGAAGGAAGGCATCTCCACAAGTGCTATTCCTATGCCAGAGATCGTGGTGAAGATCTCAGAGTTGCCATAACAATTGGCGTGCATCCGGCCGTCAGCATCGCGGCAGCGTACCAGGCAGCGTACGGAACTGATGAGATGAATATTGCCAATTCGCTTCTTGACGGGAGGCTGTCGCTATCCAGAACAAATGTGTCAGGGCTGGATGTGCCTAGTGACGCGGAAATCGTTCTGGAGGGTCGAATCCTGAAGGACAGAACCCATGAAGAGTGGATGGTCGAGATGCTCCGGACTTATGACTTTAAGCGCATGCAGCCTGTTTTCGAGCTGGAAAGGATCAGCTTTCGAGATGGAGCCATTTACCATGACATACTCCCCGGATACGCCGAACACCGACTTTTGATGGGACTCCCGGTTGAGGCAAAGATGTATGATCACGTAAAAAATGTGGTGCCCACGACCCAGTCGGTTCATCTGACGGACGGTGGATGCAACTGGCTGGCTGCAGTCATTCAGATAAGGAAGCGGCTTGAAGGCGAACCAAAGAACGCATTGCTCGCGGCCTTTGCTGCCCACCCGTCGCTCAAGATGGCCACAGTAGTCGATGATGATATCGATCCTGCCGATGCTGTGGCCGTAGAATACGCAATAGCTACTAGATGTCAGGCTGACAGGGGTTTCATCGTCATACCAAACGCAAAAGGATCGAGCCTTGACCCTTCAAGCGATCAGACGAATTTGCTTACGACTAAGGTTGGAATCGACGCGACGGCGACACTGCTCAAGCCAAAGGAAAGGTTTGAGATAGCCAAGATTCCTGGATTAGAAAAAACGCAACTTGGGAACTATATTTAGAAATCATTTAACAAGAGAATAAATAGCCTTCAAGGGCAAGGAATGGGGTTATGAAGCCCAACAACTATGCGATGAAAGATTGGCATCTTGAACATGTTGAAAAAGTCATAATCCGTTTTGTCAAGGGCATTTCTCCTGACGCTTCTTCTTTTGAAAAACGCAATTACAAGAAATACAGCACGGTTTCAAGCTGCGCAAAACAGATCGAGTACGACATCAAGCATGGAGTCACCATGGACGAAGTAATGGGGACCATGAGAAGGATAAGACATGATAAGCAGTACCGCGATTTGCAAAAGAATCCAGAATCCATGCAGAGACTGGACGAGCTTGAGCGGCAGATCGCAGCTCCAAAGAAGGTTGCGACAACGTGGTACTAGGCAATGTCAGAGTATCGTTTTACTGACGGAAATCTCATAGTCCTTTACGCAGTCCACAAAGGCAAGTCGTCCGGCGGCACACTCCCCGAGTACATCTTGGAGCGGGTCAAGGTTGGCCTCGAAACACACGACATGGTCATGAGATCGAGACCTGACAGGCACAAAACTATGGTTATGATCGTTGGAGAACCGGGTCCGGCGGAAAAAGTCAAGGCAGCTCTCTTGCACGGAGGTGTTCAGGAAAAGATAATCGCCATTGATTCTGATTCGCGCAACATAGAGCAGACCGTTGATAGGATTTTTGATATGATAAAGTCAAAACCCAACCCGCCTTTCATCTACTTCATCGGTTCTGTCTGGCTTCACGAGGTCTTTAATTCCACAGCACTTTCTAAAATGAAAGGATACAGGGCCCAGTTTTATGGAGCCCTAGATCACAGGCCCGTTGCCGAAGTGGAAGAAGAGAAGGCTATAGACATTCCCAAGAAGGGCATGGAATATTACAAGCAGCGGGCAAAGAGCAAGGCTGTCGATGTGCTGTTAAACGTAATTTTTCCTGACTAAGATTTTAATATCCTTCAGATGTCCGGCTAGTACTAGTGCGGTCATCGTCCAGTTTGGTCTAGGACACTGGCCTTCCATGCGCATCAAAAGCGAAGATAGCCCGTAACCCGGGTTCAAATCCCGGTGACCGCACCTGAACTTTTACAGCTCGTCAGAAAATTCTTTTGGCACAAAGATCGTTCCAGATTCTATGGTAGCGCTGCCGGCAACTTTCCAATCTAGCTGTGTGCTGTTGGTCAAGATAGTGTTGTATATCTCTGCTTCCTCGTCAGAATACTTTAGTACAAAGGAGTCTCTGAGTGGAACAGGACTCGCAGGAAATAGAGCAGGTCTGCCGTTGACCGGTATGTCCTCATAAGAGAGCGTATCAGTACCCACTAGTGTCCCGTCAGCAAACAGTTCGTAGTCTATCTTTGATGTCGTGAGCGTGACGTCGTTACTATTGACTACGGTAAAAGTTATCTGAAGAGTTAGCTCTTGATCTCCTGATTCGGGCGATAACGCTACCCTCGTGAGATCGATGCTTACTTTTTCAACATCGATCTCTGGAGAAAAGACAGTAAGAAGATAGGGGTAAGCGATGATAACAATAACGACCGCGGCGATGGCGCCGATAAGGGCCAACCTTCTCGCACCTAGTATCAAATTTCATTCTAGCTGACCGGTAAGCTGATTAAAACCTTTCCCGATCGTGCAGAGAAAGTGCGGCAGCATCGATAATATAGCACAACGGCAAGTAAGGTTCGATGGCTGTTGTGGACGGCCTAGTCACCTGGGTGCATCTGATATGCGCCTCAATCTGGGTTGGAGGTTCGATCTTTATAGGCATCGTTCTTGTTCCGGTTCTAAAATCATACACAAAGTCAGTTGAAGAGCTCGTGATGCTGATGGTCAAAGTTGGCCGGCGCTTTAACAAGATGACGGTACCCGCGTTTGCTATCCTGATAGCCACCGGACTCTTCAGCTCGCGGACTTTTTTTGGAAGCCCTGAGGCACTTGTGGGCTCCACTTATGGAATTATCCTCATGATAAAAGTGATACTTGTCATAGCTACGGTCGGGACCTACGTCGTCCATGTCCGCATGTTCAACGCAGAGATGGAACGCAAGTTAGTGTCAGGAGACGGAGGCAGCGTATATGTCCAGTCTGTCAGGGCAAAGATTATTCATCTTGGGAGGATAATAGTAGTGCTATCAATAGCGATTCTATTGCTTGCGGCTTTGCTTGACGGCGGCCTCTAGCCTTCAATCTCTACTACATAGCTGTCCTGCTGTTGAGTTATTCGGTACTTGCATTCGGCGATCTGGGAAGCGACTTGCAGGTTTGTCAAAAGGTGTTCTGTCGCACGTGCAATCCGGTATTTTGATTGTCCCTTTGCAAGCGCCAGCGGCAGGACGATCATGTCAGCGAGAAAAGGGTCTATCGGAACGCCTGCAAGGGCGGATTCCAAGAAGCGTTCTGCCGCTTCAGCCCCCACGGTTTCCGCCCTCTTGCCCAACTCGCCAATGGAATCGCCCCCGATGTAGGGCCCAAAATCTGAAGAGGAATGCACAATGACAGAGGATCCAGCGGAAGCCGCTGTCTCTAGAGAGGCGGTGTAGTTGCTGCAGCGGATTCCTTTTTTTTCTATCGTTGCCAGTGCAGATGATATCTGTCTCTCTGCAACATGCTTTGGCAACTGGCTGCATACACTGGATATTCTGGGCTCGATATTTCTTGCGTTCAAGACTTCAATGGGTGCAGGCGCGTGACAGGGCTCTATTTCCGCTTTCACAATCCCTCCACCCTTTGGATAGTAGCCGCGCCTTACTACATCGATAGAGAATTTAATCCCTATGCTGCGGTACGCCTCTGCCACTACATACCTGACGTAATCGATGGTCGGGCTGGCCTTCACATCTGTTCCACCAGTAAGTTCGAGTAGCAGGTGGTTATTCGAGAGAGAAATTGCGGGTATCACGGCCAAGAGAATCATTGGGATGCTGCCAGCCGTGCCGACATCGACCTTGACCGAGCCCCCGTCAAAGCGATCAGAGGGGCTGAACCTTATCCATTCCGCGCCAACCTGAAGGTTCTCTACTTTTGCCCGAAATAGGTCGGCCAGTATCCGTATTACCGTCAGATGCTGTGGACGCAGACCCGGATTTCCTCTCTTTGCCCTGATGTTAAAGACCTCTATGGATCTGCGCTTGAGCACAGAAAGGGCGAGCGATGTACGGAGGATCTGGCCACCTCCCTCACCCTGCGAGCCATCTATTCTCAAAAAGTCAGAGGCTGACACTGTCAGAAGTACGAAATCGATCTGGCTTAATTAATCCTATACTGATAGTTGAGCTCGGTCGAACTCTTCCATTTTAGGTTTGTATGAAGTAGCGGAACCAAAGAGATTCGCAACCAACAATCGGAATCAATGAGCAATAGCGGAGGAAGTAGAGTACAAGACAGAGGCTTGTACCATGGAAATTATATACAACGATCGTGATATCTGCATCATGTCATACCCTCACCTTGGAGGTATTCTATTAATTGCAGCGCTTCTGACCATCATGATCCCATCCCTGTCGTTGTTGGCAAGCGTTGTGAGCAGCACATCCGCGGCAGCAGAGACATCAACATCGAGTGCCAATGAAATCCACCTCAACCCCTTCTGATCAATTCTGGCACCAGAATAGTCCGGGAATACAGGACTCCCCTGAGGATGGTGACATTTTTGGTGCCGCACTCTCTCAAGGGAGCCATGCGAAAGACTGAAACTCATGAATTCTACGACTCCGGCTCAAGCGAATTTCTACAAGTTTACTCTCTAATTCAAACGCCACAATTGAAACTAGCTTTCTGGCCTCTAACGACACGCAGACCGACGGGGCCGCTCCTTTAGTTAATCTTGGATTCTTTCGCTTCCACGTCATTGGCGCTGAGAATGAAGTTCTTTTCATTGACCTTATCCACGTATTTGAGAGCCAGATGTTCCGTATCTTCTTTTATAATGGGAAAGGCGATTCTATTCCAATCCCTTGAGAAGCCGCTTTGTTTCCTCTTTCCTGATGGTTTTGGCGATTTCGGCCCTGCTAGTGCCATTTCAGACTGTATTCCTCCGGCATGATTCCACGCATGATGCTGCTGCACTACCAATTTCACGACCCAATATAGTAGTCATCATGGTAGACGATCTGGACGAACGATCTCTTGATATCATGCTCCAGCACGGGCTTCTGCCGAACCTAAAGCGCCATGTTGTTGACAAGAGTATCAAGTTCAGTGAGGCATTTACCAGCTATCCTCTTTGCTGTCCTTCGAGGGCCACGTTTCTTACGGGACAGTATCCGCACAACCATGGTGTCTGGTCAAACATGCTTCCTGATGGGGGCGTGTCGAAGCTTGACGACGGGTCCACGCTGGCCACCTGGCTCAAGAAATCCGGATACTACACAGGCTATGTCGGCAAATACCTAAACGAATACGGAGAAGACACACCGCAGACCTACGTTCCACCCGGCTGGATGGACTGGCAGGCCACCGTGGACGACTTTACGTACCTGATGTATTCGTACATCATCAACGACAATGGAAAGATTGTCCAGTATGGAAACCAGGAAAGTGATTACCAGACGGATGTTCTCGCTGCGAGGTCAGTGCAGTTTATCGGCGAAAGAGAAGCGAAGGATTCGCAGCCATTCTTTCTCTACGTTAATCCACTTGCGCCGCATACGGAGGACAGCACCCCTGAATGCAAGCTAAACTATGCGAGTCTCACCTCGACTCTGCCTCCCAAGCGCTATATCGGAACAACAGATGGCATAGAACTCCCAAGGCCTCCATCATTCAATGAGGCAGATGTAAGCGACAAGCCGATAAAGGTGCGATTCCCGCCGCTAACCGCTGCCCACATTCAATGCCTAGATGAGCTTTTTCACGCGCGCCTAGAGACCATGCGGGCGGTTGACGACCTTGTTGGCAGAGTGGTATCTTCGCTGCAGAGCAGCAACGAACTCTGGAAGACTGTCATCGTATTCACGTCGGACAACGGATTCTTTCTTGGAGAACACAGGCTTCACGGCAAAGTAAGGTCCTACGAGGAAGCCATTGGAGTGCCTCTCTATATCAGAATTCCAAAAGTAGCGCCGCAGGTAATTGATAAATTGGTAATTAACAACGACCTTGCACCAACGTTTCTTGAACTTGCAAACGCTCAGGCAGACTTGAAGATCGATGGAAGGTCTGTTGTACCGCTGATAGAAAATTCGAACACGGGTTGGAGAAACGGGTTTTTGATAGAAACTCCACAGTACAGCTCTATTCGCGCAGACAGCTATGTTTACATTCATCATTCTTCCGGCGCGCTGGAAATCTATGATCTTGACAAGGATCCATATCAGTTGCAGAACGTAAAAGACAAGTCGCCCTGGAGCTCCAAGATTGCCTCACTGGAAAATTGGCGCTCGGCACTTGAATCGTGCGAGGGTTCAGGTTGCAAGACCGCAGAGAACAGGGCAGCCCC
>JANWIX010000026.1 GCA_025449675.1 Nitrososphaera sp.
AGCACTACAGGTCTTGTCTTGTAGGGGGTGTTCATTATCAGTCGATGACCATTTAGAGTACAAAAGCCATGCGTCTCTTTTTGACTCCACTGGTGCACCGAATGCCCACTGTTATTTTGATAATTGGCTTAAAGACCACATTCAGCCGTTCCATCACAAGAAATCGATCATTGCGCTCAAAACTGCTCGATTTATTCTTCCCGGATCAAGTCATGTAAAGTCGAGCAAAATGGGCTTTAAGTTCGTTCCGGGACAGCAATAGGACCAGAGTCTTTAGTACGATGGCTGCGTATGTTAAGGCATGTCACAAACATCAACAATAGCGGCGAAATACAATAACGGCGACGTACAGGCAAGAACATCTCAATTGCGCAACGCAAAGGTCGAGGAAAATCAGATTGCAAACCTAGTAAAGTCACAGTTCGAAAGCTTGTCATCTGACGTACAAGCAAAACTAAACAACACGCCATAGAACAGCGGCTAATAGCCGATCCGTTCCTTTTTCTATTAAGTCTGCTGATCTTGATTGATTACCGCAAGCATCTTCTTGACAAGCTGGTAGCTGCTGTTATGGCACTGGCATGCACACATTGCGGTTATTTCTGAGCCATCTATTGTCATCTTGATAATACCCTCACAAGAGTCGTGTTCGCTTTGGGTGCATTTAATAGAATTGCCCATAGCAACACTATGCATCAACTAGTTAATTAGGTTCTTACCGTGTCCGAAGATTGCCGAAGTACAAAGGCTGATTTTTCACACCCATCAGTAGGCAACACAAAATACCTTAATGCAGCGATGCGAATAACTTGCTAGTGATAAGATCATCCAAGACGTGTGGCCAAGATTGCCAGTCTTTTGTTGAAGGAGTAGTTTATTCAAGCGTTGCCAGAGGCTGAGGTTAGCAGCCAGCCGATGCAAAATCACCAGATGCTCTTCTAGTCTTTTAGACCGCTTTCGTGATCTTGATAGGCATTTCGACCGACCTCGGGTCACTATTGGGCGCATGACATTAGTAGATAAACAGCCATTATGAATCATGTCATTATCTGTAGTTGGAACGACAAGGGAAGGAGTTCCCGTGGTGCTGCTAAAAGAAGGCTCTTCTCAAACGAGGGGCAGGGACGCGCTGAAGAACAACATAGAGGCTGCAAAGATCATCGCATCCATGCTCAAGTCGGTTCTGGGGCCACGCGGAATGGACAAGATGCTTGTCGACTCCATGGGGAGTGTAACGATTACAAACGACGGTGCTACCATACTGAAAGAAATGGATGTGCAGCATCCAGCCGCCAAGATGATGGTTGAAATAGCCAAGGCAGTTGATGATGAAGTCGGCGATGGTACTACGTCGTCTGTAATCATTGCCGGCGCGATGCTTGAGAAAGCCGAAGAGCTCATCAAACAGGGCATTCATCCCACAATCATTGTTGACGGTTACCGCATGGCCATGAGACAGGCTATGGACAGTTTGAACAAGATCGCCAAGGAAGTAACTGCAAAGGACCATGCCATACTAAGGAATATTGCAAGGACGAGCATGGAGTCGAAAATCGTCTCCGTCGACAGCGATGTACTTGCAGACCTTGCTGTAAATGCCATACTCGCTGTGGCCGAAGAAACCGCACACAGAGAAGTTCCGGTTGACAATCGTCTCATGGCTGTAGATCTTGACAACGTAAAGTTGCAAAAGAAACCTGGTGGAGCTATGCGAGATTCAAGTCTGATCAAAGGGATAATCGTAGACAAAGAAATAGCCCACTCTGAAATGCCAAAGAGGATCATCGATGCAAAGATTCTATTGCTCAACTCTTCATTAGAGATCGAAAAGACCGAGTTCGAAGCAAAGATCAGCATAGACAGGCCAGAGCAGATGAAGATGTTCGTTGACGAGGAAAGTAGAATGATAAAGACAATGGTGGACAAGATAACGCAATCCGGTGCAAGCATAGTAATCTGCCAGAAAGGAATTGACGATGTGGCTATTGAGTATCTGACAAGGGCAAATATTTCTGCGATAAAGAGAGTGAAGGAATCTGATGTAAACGCTCTAGCAAAAGCCACTGGCTCGCGAGTAGTCTCGAGTCTCGAAGATCTGTCTCCAAAAGACCTCGGATTTGCTCAGTTAGTCGAGGAACGCAAGGTTGAGACCGACAAGTGGGTCTTTGTTGAAGGCTGCAAGAATCCAAAGGCAATCTCCATACTGATTAGAGGAGGATCTGAAAGAGTAGTAGACGAAGCAGAGAGATCGATGCACGACGCGCTCATGGTCGTGAAGGATGTCGTCCAGAAACCTGCAATTGTGGCAGGTGGAGGATCAACAGAGGCCTTCATCGCACAGAAACTGAGGGCTTGGGCAACCGGTGTCTCTGGACGCGTGCACTATGCTATTCTGGCATTTGCAGATGCCCTCGATTCAATCCCAATCGCACTGGCGGAGAACGCCGGCATGGACGTTATTGATACGCTTGCCGGATTGCGCGCAAAACAGCTGTCGGCAAACAATCCTTGGATAGGAGTGGATGTAAAAGAGATGAAGATCGGAGACATGTACAAGAAAAATATCATAGAACCACTGGCTGTCAAGGAACAACTGCTAAAGTCTGCTACTGAGACAACTGCAATGATCTTGAGAATAGACGACATACTTTCAGCCGCTCGCGGCAACGCAGGCGGAGCGTAGCACTCTTGCTGCGCGTTAAAAAACTCAAGTAGGGGCAAAGTTTTTTCCGCTAAAATTTAGTCGATCCCTTTTCGTTCGATTACCAACCTCATTTAAATAGTCCGGAGGTGCATATACAATGACCAATACCACTTTACTTCTTTCTGGATAGAAAGATTGGTTCTTCATAGTAATGCAAGCTTCAATATTTTGTTCCGCGTGTAAAGATGGTCGCTCGGTTACAGACCCAGAATCTGGCGAGCTAATATGTAGCGAATGCGGTATTGTCTTTCTGGACAAGACCCAGGAGACCAGCGCTGAGTGGCGGTCTTTTGACTCTCAGGTAAATGATAGAATAAGGGTAGGGTCTCCAACTTCTCTGGCCTACCATGATATGGGATTGGCCACGCTAATCGACAAGAGCGATAATGATTCAAGCGGACGCAAATTGGACCCATCGATGCATTCTGTAATGCAGAGGCTCAGGACGTGGGATTTTAGATCGCGAGCCCATACGTCAACTGATAGGAATCTCATCCAAGCTTTCGGCGAGCTCGGCAGGCTGAAGGACAAGATCGGTCTATCAGATCCGATGATCGAAAAGACAGCTTACATCTATAGAAAAGCTCAGGAAAAACGACTGATAAGGGGTAGGTCCACCTCTTCTATATTGGCCGCAGCGATATACATCGCATGCAGAGAGGCAGGGGCTTCAAGAACACTCGCCGACATCGCCTTAATTACAAACATAAAGCGCAAAACCATATCACGTGGTTACAGGCTGCTTATCACCGAGCTTGATATCACAATGCCTCTGATAGACCCAGCAAAGTGTATCGGAAAGATTGCGAACAAGGCTAAGCTTAGTGAAAAGACCAAACGCATGGCGATAGACACCATGAACAAGCTTGTAGAAAAGGGAATATCCGCCGGAAAGGCCCCTATGGGGCTGGCAGCTACAGTTCTTTATCTGTCCGCTTTGACCAATCGGGAGGTGGTGACTCAGACAGAGATTGCCCAGGCAGCGGGAGTTACAGAAGTGACGATAAGAAACAGAGTCAGGGAGGTGAACGCGAGCCTGGCTACATAAAAGTCTGCCATATTTGGGTCTCGTTTATTATGATTCCTATATCCACTGCTCCTTGATGAGTTTTAATTTTCATAAAATATTATACACGATTTTGTAAATATTACAAAGGTTCATATGACTTGAGGGTAGCAACAAAGGTGAGGGCATTAGAATGGAAACAGTACTCATAGCGTTGTTTATCGGATTAGCTGGATTAGGCGGCGGACTTGTTTACTTCATCGTGGGGCCAAAGATTCGACAGCGAATCCACAACGACACGTTCCGTACACGTTCAGCGTGAGCGCGGAACATTCCCAATTTTTGGTTCGAACTGAAAACAGATAGTTGGAAGTTATCCCATTCTTTCGCTACATGGATTAATAAAAAAGTTGGGGCTAGGCCCTGAAAAACTGTTGCTGCTGCGAAGACCAGTATGATGCCCAGGCGTTAACGATGTTGTTGTTAAACTCTGCGACCGCATCAAGTGTTCTGTTGTAGATATTGACGTTCTCTCTCGCCGCGTTCAGTGCATTTACATTCAGCTGGCTGAAAATACCAATAGATCGGATTATGTCGTTCGTTGTCTCTGTAGATTGTTTCACGATCTGTTCTGATACTTGGGGCACTTGCGGAAGGTTCAGAGTAGATGCGATCTGTTTCTGATTGGCAAATGCAGTTTGAATCATACTTCTTACTGTCTTGATGGAATCCAGTTGCAGGTTAGACACAGATTGAGCAAATTGTGGTTGAAGCTTTACGACTTCGTCAGCAATTCGCAGTGTGTTATCCCTTACCGTGTCAATGACTTCGCTGGTTCTTGTTGCTCCTTCGTCTCTTGTTGATCTCTTTTCTGACATACCAGTATTATGCCGTGATAGCTATATAAGTCTTGGTAATAAACGGTGGCTATTACCATATAATACCTGCTATTGCCAATCTCTCCTCGATCCTTGATGATCATGTCCAGCCTCATAAAATTCAACTTTGCCATGCAGCGGAACCGCGGTCCCAAGTTCCATTATTGACAGGCCTTGAAAGTTAGGTCGATGAGGCGACACATCCAATAGAATCTAGGTTATTTGAGTGGTGACGTTTCGGGCCTTTGGACCTGTCTTGTGATTATTGTGAGCTTTTCATCTTTAATTCAAGTCGCTTCCGAGCGTATGATATTTGTAGGTATACTGCCTATACTGGTCCAACGAGACAAGCTGCAGACTGGTAGATGATAATATTAGCATCAGAGCTCCCCGCTCTCTTATTTCCGTCATTTACCAAGCTGCAGCAAACCCCATAGAATCTATGAAAACGCACATCGGTCATATCTGCATCCCCCATTGTCTCCTTCATGATTTCCTCTCAGAAAGATGTGGTCCTAATTGCAGGTGCCAGACATGTTCTCATAGAGCTTAGAGACATAGATCAGTTAACCAAGCTATGTCGAACAGTTGTTTCCTCTAAGAGTGAACTTGACCAGCAAAATTTTTCAGCCTCTTTTGTCGGATTTCACACCAGCACTGCCACTCATTACCACAGATCACGCAAACACCGGTTAGTTGATTGCATTTTGAACAATTAACGCATTTTCTCTGGCGGATTACCACATTTCATGCAGATTAGCGGCATCTGACTTTGCGCTCGCAACCTCGTTTCCGCATTTTCATTATTGTAATTTGATTATTTCATCCCACGTTCCCGACAGTGAGAACATGAAGTATTTGTCATGATTCCCAGATTCGAATTGCAGTACGTCTCCGGCCGCTATTTGGATTTTGAATAACTTGTTTAAGAACTGAATAAAGCTGGGACCTGCAACTATGCTCCTGGCATCATGCTCAAAGGGCTTGTTGTAATACTTTTTCAGAATGTCTGCAAGACCTATATTGCTGAGTTCTTCCACCAAACTGCTTAGATCTACAAACGTGGTATTTCTCTTGTATACCTTAATTGTCGCCATTCCAGAACATCCTCAATACCCTGCTGCAAAGTGCAATATATCCATACCTAGCCATCTTGTAATAACAAGCAATTTTATGAAAGGCATGCGCTACATTATTCAAACATGTATAGACCGTGCAAATCATGTGGGAAGGAGTTTCAAGCCCTCAATCAAGGAGTAGTATATTCCAGCGCTGCCAAAGGCATTTTAGACTTCTGTTCAGATGTTTGCTGCAAGAATCATCTCGTTTCAACGATAAAATAAAATCATGCAGCTCCAGCAGACAATCATGTGGGAGTACCATATCTGTCCCTAGCGCACTGAAGGAGAGTTTTGACCGAGTTCCGGACCCGTCACTGACCACTGATCACTAGAACTACGAGGGTTTTGATGTTCACAAAACTTGCGCTCGAGTGAAAGCCGTTTGAAACCCTCCTGATCTTGCACACTGGTTCGGTAGTAGGGATCGGTAATTGGATTCAACTGAATTTTCAAAATCGCCGCCAAAAGTCACAATTTGAATAGGATCAGCAATTGCTAATAGTGCAACTTAACAAATGTTCATACGTTCTTTAGTGTTACCCTCATTTCATAATACATGTTGCCAACGGGAGAATCAAGAACACGCCTTTTAGTATGGACGTGCAGCAAGTGCCCAATGAATTTTGCAAGCTATGTTGAGCTTAGAAGGCATATATTGGATACACACGCTTCATAGTCTATGATTACCGCGTTTGTGCTGGTTAATTGCCACTTTCCGTTTGATGCAAGAATTACAGATGAACTATCGAAAATGACATCAGTCACAAATATTTACAGGACTGAGGGCAGATACGATCTTATCCTCAAGATATACGCAGAAACGGATGACAAGTTAAGAAATGTGATTTCTCGCGATATCGATGCAATGCAGGGAGTCGATGCCACAATTACAATGATCATTGCCTAACCTGGACATGTAACGACATATTGTGCGATGGTCATTTAATCTGTGTTAATGGGCCTTTTGTCCTGCTTGCATCCAAAAGTGGACAGTTTGTTATTGGGTTGCATCCTTTCTTGAGCGTATTATTTAACTACTCGGGACGACTATTCTATCACTGGAACAATACGATATAGGTGGCATGGCAGTGATGATTCCGAAATTAAGAAAGCTGTCGCCAGTCGACAAGAAGATACTGAAGGTTCTACTAAATCCGGAGGGCAGAATTTCAACCCATACACTATCAGCTAAACTCGGCATTCCTCGGACAACAATTCAGCGAAGGCGCAAGTTTCTGGAAAAGTTTTTTCTTGAACTCTCCTATACGCTGAATTTGAAAAACCTAGGATTTCGCCGCGTTGATTTGTTGATCTACACAGGAGGAGGCAACACTGTCGCGATAGCAAACAGACTGCTAGAGCGTGATGAAGTGGTATACGTAGGCAGAAGCATTGGGGAACACACAATAGACCTAAGAGCGGAAGTGATCGTTGGGGACAATTCAGAATTACTTGACCTCCTTGAAGAAGTAAAGGCGATGCCCGATGTCAAAGATGTGATATGGAGTGAAATAGTACACGTAGTGGGAAAAAAGAAATCCATACCGAATTCTATTATCGATAAGCTATAGAACTCCAACTTCTGTTATGTTGTAACGCATAGGCAGGACCCGTCATTTTGGATGGTTCGTTAACCCGTGTTTCCTGATTATTGTGAGCGTTTGACCATACTCTTGTCTTATTTCCGAGCGTATCACATTTGTACATTGGTAACGCATGTCTGGCTGAGAAATGCCGTATACGTCTTGCAATGCTTAGAAAAAGGTCTGACCAGGAAAGAAATAGTTGAGGATTTCGAAAACGACGAGCAGCTCGTTGACGTTTGGTTCTCTTTTCTACTGCAATACCGATGGATAGAGCAGGTAGACGAACTGGATGAATGGGTGGTTACGACGGATGGAAAAAAGTGGCGCGAAGACATTGCAAGGCATTTGTATGAAAGCTAAAGCATCTACATCTAGAGTCTGTGTGGTATCAGCCGAATCGCAGCCCGCCAAAATACCAACCGAGTTTCCTTAGTGGATTGACTCTTCTAGTATGCTATTGCCAATGTGTCTCTGCACCTGTCATCCGTTCACATTCTATCAAGAAAAAAGCTCGGCTAATGCCAAATTAGCGGAACCACCACAGTACGTATATAGTACAAAGATCATCTAGATTACATGAACATCATTACTGAAGAGTATGATTCACCAGTAATGGCAAAGACATGCGGATGCAAGTCGAACAGGAGGAAAGTAACGTACTCATTCTTGAACGAATCTCATAGTTTATGCCTTGACCGGAAGGATCTTATGATGGCCCAGCTTGAGGCATGCAATAAGCTGACGAAATACGCGACTGACGAGGTTGACAGAAAGGCAGTTGAGAAGGAAATTAATGAGCTGAAAATGACGCTTGACCTTATGACCTGACTACTGCTCTTAGCCAAAGTACGCGCCTTAATATGAGAGGATGACGTATTCACTAGTGGCATATGCATGAATTCTTGCGGGGTGCATCGGTTCTCAAGTATCATGAGTGCAAATCCTGCGAGATGAGGACCCAGATGACTTGTCTAAAGTGCGGATTCTGTTACGGCTGCCACTGGAAACAGGAATGGGCAGGAAAGGCGCCCTGGCAGGTTGCGGAATCCTAGTATCAAAGTAAATGATTATTTCTTTCGTCGGGCGTTCTTAATTGCTGGCACGTTAGCCTCGAAGCCGCCTTGCTAGTAGCTCCATTGTGAAAGGGCTATTTTTGGCTGAATAAAGTGACCTTCCACTTCGGCCAGTCTCTCCATCGAGCCGTTGCCCTTTCTAAGCTGCGAAAATGACGAATCCTTGCGGACCTTCTGGAACATAGTAATGACCTGGTCATTGGTAACACCATGCTTGATGTCGTATTCTATCTGCCTACAGATATTTGCCAGACCCCCGTATTTCTTGTGATTTCTTTTCTCCCATCCAGTCGCGTTTTCAGATATCCCCTTGACGTATTTTACAACCGTCTTTTGCATGTGTTCAACGTGCCATTCTTTCATTGGAAAACTGTTCTGCATGAAAAATCCCTAGTATATTATGCATCGAACTTGCATATAATCTACCGCATGTTATCCGTGATGTATCAGGATACCGGAAAACGTTCATCTTTTCCTTCTCAAGCATCCTCTTCTCTTTGATTCTGCCTCGCAGTATCAAATTACTTGCAAGAAAATCTGACAACATTATGAGACATTAGAATGTAGTCAGAACGAGAGAAATGGCGATGCAAGGCTGAATAAGCATCTTTGAGGCCTGATGCCATGCGGTCGGACTGTAGCTTTGGTTCCGTAAGTGTTTGCGCTTCTCCTGGTTGGCTAACAAAAATGTAGCGTGGACGTCACGGAACACACATCCACACTACGGTGTTTCTCTCAGAATACTTCCTCTAACATTTCGACTGTCAGCGCAGCCAATAGGACAAAGAACATCTTCTTGCTGGAAAGTAAGAAGAACCTATTTCTCTCATCCAGTATGTGAGATAGGAAGCTCTGCAGCGCAGGGTAGCCGGACGCTCCCAGCGAATTTATCATTGGCATAGCCGATGCCGCAATAGACTGCATTGCTCATCTTCACAGTTTTACTATGCATTACTGGCATTTAACATAGCTCATTATCCCACATTCACTTTCGCCGTTTATGGGAAAAGTAAACCGATATCTTGCGCAGTCCTAGTTCGCCGCATCTGTTTCATCAATAAGCTAAATGATCATTCGGAATCAATCTCTTTGAAGGATGGTGACGCTCCAACGAATCTTGCAATTTTGTGTTTCAGGAACACTTCATGCTCTTTGCCGCAGTCATTACATCTGAGTCGGACTTTTCCAGAAATACTCTTGTATTTGGGCTTTTCTGCATCGTCTTCGGCTATGCACTCCATCACATTGCCGCAATCGCATGAAAATAACTGCTTCACCATTGGGCTTAGCCAGCTTCCAGTTGCCTCAAAGATTAGTCAGCTTGGCACTCACGTGGAATACTTTGCGGAGGGTAAGCAATTACTACAGTATCTTTGGACGATTATTGCTCCTTCCAATTTGAACAATGCTTCTGTTGTGGCAATGGCCGCGCACGACACGCAAAATCCTGGTGTCTTTTTTGTGCCAAGCGTGGTAGGTCGTGTGTTGTACGGCTTTAATGTCGCTATTATCGAACGACCTTCTCTGAAGGTTTCGTGCTTCCAGCTACCATCATCATTACTATAGGAACGATATCCTGTAATATGTTACTATCTGTAGATCGGCGCTCACAGCTTTGTGGACAGAATCTTGATTCTTACCCTGTCCTAACATGCTCTGCCGCTATCGCTCTTGCCCCAGTTCTGATGCGCTGACCAATTGTTTGCTTTAGCCTAGATATCCCATAGCCAGACTTTGATGATATGGCGAGAGAATTCGGGATTTGCAGTTCTCCTGCAATTGTGTCTATTTTTTGCGCGTCTGCGCCATCATGCTTTGTGAGAAGGACAAGCACCTTGGCAGCATCAACTTTGAGCTCTTTTAGAACGTCCCAGCAACTCACATATTTTATTCTGATATCATCTAGTTCTTCTGACGAGTCTACCAAAAGCAAAATCAGATCTGCTGCAAGCGATTCTTCTAGAGTCGATTTGAATGCGTCAATCATGTACGTGGGCAGCCTGCTGATAAAGCCGACTGTATCAGTGAGCAGTACGGTCATGTTTTGATCTATCATTAGGGAACGCGTAGTTGTTGAAAGCGTTGTAAACAGGCTGGCTGATATCTCTTTGTTCTCTGCTGTGAGCAGGTTAAAGAGAGTAGTCTTGCCTGCGCTAGTATACCCTACTAGCGATACAACAGGCATTCGTGTTTTTAGTCGCTGTTGATGGTACAAATCACGCTTACTTTTTGCCTCCTCTAGTTTTTCTTTGATAAACCCCATCCGCCTTTTCAGGTCGCGGAACTTTACATCCACCGAATATTCTCCCATGCCTCCCTTGCCCGCTCGTTCACCGCCAGAAGTCAGCTTTGCATTTTCTCGGACTCGGGGCATTTCGTACTGTACTTCTGCGAGTTGAATCTGGAGCTTTGCCTCCGTCGTAGTGGCTCTGGAATAAAAGATGTCGAGTATCAATCGCTCCCTGTCTATAACACGCACTCCTGTTAGCTTGCTCACGTTGTGCATCTGTTTTGAAGTTAGATGCTCGTCAACAACTATTAGGTCGATCTTTGCTTTGCGATCCTTGTCGTCTTTTCGCGTTTCATTGGCCTCTTTTACAAACTCCTTGATCTCTTCAGCCTTGCCTGATCCTAGGCCGTATTGTGAATGGTTGAGATACTTTTGGGTATAGACTTTTGAAATTGTATAGTCTGCTGATTCAACCAAGCTCTTTGCTTCCTCGAGCCTAAAGCTGTCTAGGTAGCCCACGAGTATCGCGCGAGTCGGCTTCTTTGCGGAATTCAAGCCGCACCAGAACCAGTCTCAGGTTGCCATCTTTGCAAAAGCGTTGGCATCTCTTTCATTTTCATAGTGGTGCTGGGGAGTATTATAGGTATGTAAGGAAGGGAGATGCGCGCTGCCAATTTGTTTTCAATAGTACGCGGGGATATCATGACCACGTGTATGCATGACTAGTTTGCGAGAGGGTCAGATAAGTAGAAGCGAATTGGGTTCATCCTCTTCTAAAGACCTTTAACTGACACTGCCAACTAGTACAATATCAATGACTCGAGGTCTACAGGTTTGCGTCACATGCGGCATTGTCTTTGATAAGCAATATAGGCCTAATCGGGATTGTCCGCTGTGCCACGGTGGCAAATTTGCAGAGACTACGATAAGTGCGGTTGATGAACAGAGCTAGTCGTTGTCACCTAGAGATTGTTGCCCGGCTCTGCCGTCAAGTAGGTTGTGACCACTGAAATATCAATCCAACGTGAAGCATGCGCTTAGCCTTTCAGATTTGCTCACACTTCAACATGACGTAATCGAGTGTAATTTCCTAACGCAAAGCATGTTATTGAAAATAAAGGAAAAAGTCCAGTGTGGTACTTTCACGTGTAATGGAGTTGCCACATCTTTTGTTGGGGTTTGAAATTCTTGTTCTGTTATTGTGGTGGTTGTTCAGTTGTTGCCTGCTGAGCTAGCTCGGCAGTGGCAAACCTTGCACCCACGTTTGTGACCTTTACCTTTATGTTCTGTCCAACTTTTGCATTCTTTACAAAAATTACGAACCCTTGAACTCGGGCAATTCCGTCACCTTGTCTGCTAATTTCCGTTATGCTTACGTCGTATTCTTTACCTGTTTCTACAGGTTTCGGACCGAAGCTGCCTGGACCGCCAAAGCGGTTGCCGCTCCCTCCGTATCTTCCGTATGACATTAGTCAACAAACATTGCATCAGTAGCAATATAAATCGAGTGATAAAGGACGACGATCCTGAATTCAGACAGAGTGAGGGCAGCGTCCTCCCTGGACCTTGAACTGAGGCCAGGTTTTCACGAAATCTGTCCGGCAACTTGATTTTTTCTTGGTTTTGTTACTACATGACGAGAATTTCCTAATAAATCAACTCATGTCCTTGACTTTCAGGGCTCGGGGTGTCGAAAAAATCAAAAGTCTGACGCTGCCTTTTATATCAGTGTTGCATAAGGTAATCATGTCAAGAGCTTTTGTTTTTTTGAATTGTGATGTCGGAAAAGACCAGGGCATTATCTCTGAGCTAAAAGACATCTCAGGCGTCTCACGGGCCATAGGGGTATCAGGCATTTACGACATTGTTGCAGACGTTAGTTCAGACTCTGATGCGGGACTGGCAAAGACTGTGAGAAAGTTTCGGTCCCTCGCCAATATCAGATCATGTCTGACAATGATCGTGGCAGAGAAACCTGACATCGGAGGCAAGTGAGATACATGGTAGAAGACACTGAACTGGAGAAGGATTTCAGAGAGAGGTACGCCGTGGAACTACGCAAAAAGAAGACGCGCACTTCTGACAACCCACACTTTGGGACGGATGAGATGGCAGAGGAGCTGAGGCGGGTGAAGCAGCAGGAACAGATTACACCTGGGCGCAGGGGCGAACAGATCAAGCACGAGGAAATCGGTAAGGAAATATCGCGCAGGGTAGGCCTCAAGCAAAATAGCGGGAAGTCCTAGTTTCGTGCCGATGCTCATGTTGAAATGCAAGAGCTGTGGCGAGGTTTTTCCCGGCATATACGTACCTGAGGAAAACAACACGGATTTCAAAGCGGCTGCTACAAAGTCTGGAATTTCTCATACTTGCTCAAGGGGACATCAGAACAACTATGCTACTGAAGACTACATGGACTGGTCCTGACATTGTCGACCTGTGTTACATGACGCCGGGCTTGGCCTGACATATGCAAGCTGGGTTTAATAGTGCCACCAAACAATATGACGGCTATATCTTGTCTGGAAATGAGTTGCAGCAACTGCCTCTTAAGGAAAGGAGCGAGATAGAATCTCACCTTTGCAACTACAACATTCCGCTTCAGATCCTACAGATGGTGGCAGAACGATGCGGATGCACGTTTGATTCCCGCATTTCGGGCAGAGACTTTGCACGAAAACCCAAACTTCCCGTCCTGCTCGCCCGGCTGAATGACAGATCGATAATGATGCTTCAGCAGATATTCATAGACTGCCAAGACTCACATTCAAATTTCAGGTTCGCCGTATTCCTCTCTTCCAGATACAGCCCGATGATTCACAAGTTTGTCATGGATCGCAAGATTGCTGGCAAATCTGGACTAGAGTATTTTTTTGACGTCTGCATATACTCGAGGCAAACTGAAGAGCTGGTCGCAGTAGGGATGCAGAACAACAATACAAGGCGCCAGGCATCAGGACGCAAGTCACTTCGCGAATTCCGAAACGCTGCGGCAGATTTGAAAAATGCGCACCCAGAAATGAAAGGAGCATACTATGCGTCATCGTACGGCTACGAGAATGATGACAGCAAGCGACAGAAAGAGCTTCATGATTCGAAGAACAAATGGGAAATTACAATGGAGATAAAGTTCTTTGAGTACAGGGATCAGATATATGTTGAAAAAAAGCTTTCTCAGACTACGAAATAGTGCGTCTCAATAGACCTTCTTTTTTGACTCTGCCCTTGTGAACGCAAAAGTTCCTTCGCTCTTTCCTATCCCCTTTTGTATCTTTTCTATGGCGTGCGACATGGCCTTTTCGGCTATTTTGAAATTCTCCGCCTTGACTGTTACCCGGTATCTTGGAGCGCCGATGTATACGATGTCTATCTTGCTCGGGTTGTTCTTTGTGCCCTCGGCCGCGTCAACTAGAACATCCTTGATTAGTTCGATTCCATTAGGTTTCCTTGATGTAACTTCCAGGATTCCTGTGATCTCGTTCTGTGGGATTCGTATTTTGCTGCTTTCTTCCTGTATCCCCTTGATGACTTGCTCCGAAAAACCGAACTGCTTCATTTCGTCTTCGGCCCCCTCCTTTGCCACTGACTCGAAGAACTCGTAAAGGTCGTCATATTCATTTAGAATGCTGTCCTGGATCGACTTCATCTGGGCCGCGCCAAGATTCGCTTTTGCCTTGATAGAGTCCAGAAAGCCCCTGGCTTTTTCATTTCGCTTTACTTCAATGAGCTTTGATTTTTTCTCCTCGCCAGAGATCTGTTTTAGCGATGTGTCAACCTCTTTTCGCATCTTGTTGACCTTTATTACTTTCAGCACTACCCTCTGCTTTGGCCTTACAAAACGCTGGATATTTCGCACGTAACCTGTCGCTATCTCCCTTATCGAGAGAAAGCTCGTTACTCCGTTGTACTCGTCAAGCGTGACATAGGCTCCGTGGCCCTTGATGTCCCTGACGGTTGCGATAACGATCTCTCCTTCGTCAGGAAGGTGCACCTCCAAGTTGTCGGGCTGGGGTGATGCCGGCGGCGGTGATGGCGATGACAGATTCTATATCGCTGTACTCCACGCATATGTATACTTTAAGGTTCGCAATCGTTACCATGGGATGCCCAATAGCTGCGTTGAATATTCAATATCGACCTTGCAGAAGCGGCAGCGCTCTGAAGGTTACGATGCGCCAATGCTGCTGTCTACCGAATCACAAATTCGAGCTGTCAATCGCATCCATTATCACCTGAGTGGCATGGATGCCAAAGTTTGTCTTGCAATAGTTCTCGTTCCTCAGTTTTGTGTCCAGCTGCCCTTTTCGAAGCAGTTCCGACACCCTGTTCACCGCAGCAAGAAAGTTCATTGAAGTTTGCCATGTGAGTATGATCTCACACTTTTCGCATACTGCGCCTTTTGCATTGGTGGCGTAGACGACCGAGCAGAAGGAGCATTTGTTGTATACCATTGACTTGCCAGCCCTTGCCGCGCCTATTCCGAAATGTACAGTGTTAAAGCAAGCCGAGCACAGATGTTTGCCGCAGGTCTCACAGCTGTGGTACTCTTCAGCTTTGCCGCAGTTCTCACAGGCGATCATGATCTTGAATCCAGTTTCTCTGCGCACGCGCCGCAATATTTTTCTATCATCGTAACACCGTTGCCCACGTCAAAGTGCGCTTCGACAGTCGCGAGATTGCCGCATGTCGAACAGTACTTTAGTTTCTTTTCTTTTGGCCCAGGCATGAATGGCTTTTTGCTTATCAGAGACTTTACCATAGGGCCTCACTCCATGCCAGCCGGTAGGGTCAAAATTCCTGATAAACCGATAATGGCTGCGACGATAATGAAACTTCTCGTATTGATCATCTCTTCATAAAGTCGGCTGATCCATAAGAGTGTAACCACAGACGGGCGAGATACGCGCAACTAGAACTGTTTAAACTTGAAGTGATAGTAAAACGGGAGCGGGATCTGTGAAAGGCCGATCTTGCCTTTCGGCAATTCGGTTTCTTTCATCATCACCGCTCTCCGACAAGGTACCATTGGAAATTCACGTTAATAATGTTCGTGGAGGCAAACTCTTTAGAATGACTTGAGCAGCTAACACGAGTGCCATTACTGGGAGCCTTCAATCTTTATATTGAAATCTGAACCTAGGGCAAGCGTGAAAGTAATACAAGCTCTTCCTGGCATGCCAAATCCGGTAACCGAAGCAGAGGTTGGCAAATTTCTTGAAAGCAAACTCAACATACAGCTAGCTACCATCGACAAAGAAGGATACCCTACTATCCATCCCGTCTGGTTCCACTATGACACGGACTCGGGCAAGATATACACCGGCACGCAAAAGATTACAAAAAAGGTCGAGAATCTAAAGCGAAATCCGGACAAAGTCTACTTTTCCATAGACGACGAGAACTTTCCATACAAAGGAGTGAAGGGAAAGGGCGTCGCAAGCATCTCTGAAGATAGAGACAAGAACCTGAAAATTGTCGAGAGGATAAACCTAAAGTATCTTGGCACTC
>JANWIX010000027.1 GCA_025449675.1 Nitrososphaera sp.
CAATGGTGATAAGCGAGCACGGCGAGAACATGCTCCCGCTGACTAGGTTTTCCTCGATAGGCGGCATCCCCCTTCACGAATTCATCCCAAAGGAAAAGGCCACGGAGATATTTGAGAATACGAGAAAGGTGGCAGCCGAAGTAATAGCGCTAAAGGGAGCCACCGTATATGCGCCTGGCAATGCTGTAGCCACCATGCTCGAATCGACCATCCAGGACAAAAAACTGGTCATCCCGGTATCCGCCTTTCTGGATGGACAGTACGGGATTTCTGATATCTGCATGGGAGTTCCAGCAGTCATTGGCGCGGAGGGAATCGAGCGGATAATCGAGCTAAAGCTCGATGGCTTTGAGCAGGATGTCTTTGACAAGGGCGTGGCCAGCGTGAGGGAAGCGATAAAAGCCCTCCCGCTCTAGACCACAAAGAAACCTTTTATCACGTTCGCCACGAATAGCGGTCAGATGGATCTGCGGAACGTCCTGAACGACTTTACGAGCGGCAGCCTCAGCCTGAACGAGGCCGAGAAGCAGCTCTCCATCCACGCCATAGAAAAGCTGGGCGACATTGCAAAGCTGGATGTAGGCAGAGAAGTGAGGAGGGGAGTGCCGGAGATCATTTTCGCGGAAAGCAAGGAATATCGCGATTTGATCAGGATTGCAGTGGCGGCCATTGGACGAAACGGCCAAGTCGTCGTCAGCCGCATACGCAGGAACCACCTTGGGAAGTTTACAGCAGCCTTGAAGAAAAAAGGCATGATAGTTGAAGTCGGCAGGAATAGCACCACACTTTTGGCTACGGACAAGTCATTCCGCCGTAAAATGACAGCTGCGAAGATTGGCATAATGGCGGCAGGCACTTCAGATGTAGGAGTTGCGGAAGAGGCGAGGCTCGTTGCGAAAGCCATGGGCTGCGAATCAATAGCCAGCTATGACATCGGAATCGCGGGCATGCACCGGCTGTTCCCGGCTCTCAAAGAAATGATGGGCCAGGAAGTGGGCGCTATTGCCGTAGTGGCAGGCATGGAAGGCGCACTGGCATCAGTGGTCGCGTCAATGGTTGACGTTCCAGTCGTCGGTGTTCCGACATCGGTCGGCTATGGTTTCGGGGGAAATGGCGTCGCCGCTCTCGCGTCGATGCTGCAGAGCTGCACCCTTGGACTGGCAGTGGTCAACATTGACAACGGCGTAGCTGCAGGGGCATACGCCGCATCGATCGCAAAAAGAAAGAGATTCTGAACAAATATTCTAAATACCAAAAGCATTGTGTTGATACTGCCCCAGCCACATGTTCGCTCAGCGGAGCTCCCATAGGTGTGGGAGTATGCGAGCTCTAGGTTCAGTTCGGATTTCTTTCTTTTGCTACGAGTGCGCTTGAGTTTGATCTTGCTACATTCTGTTGTATTTACTTAGATTTTAAATCTAAGTCTTTATATAGTAGCTAGGCATATAAGTTATTTGAAATACTATGAAGGCAAAGGTTCTGTTTGGGGGAAAGACTCGTTTTGCTACACTGGAAGCATTAGCAGAAGCGAAGCGGCCTATGACAGCTTATCAAATCGCTATGTCTAAAGGGCTAGATCCTGCTGCGACATATCGCTGTCTGACAGAATTCGCCGAGTTTGGAATTGTCAAACCCCAGATAAAGGAACGTAATCAGATATCATACAAGCTTTCTGAAGGAACGGGAAAAGCTGCAGCCACATTTCTTCGCTCATTAGAGCAAAAAACGTCCGAATCAGTTGATTTAGAGAAATGGCTTTCTCCAGAGATGCAGGCTGAAAGAAGGGCAAAAATAGTTAGACTTGGTAGTAGGCGGCTTAAACCTTCATTTAAGGAAGTAGGTGGAAGAAAAGGAATTGGGGAGCTTATGTCTAACAGAATTGCAGGCGAGCTATCTGCACTTATTGCGTCGTCACAGATAGCTTTCAATGAGTTATTCCGACAAGAGGATGGCACATTTATTCTAAGAGCATAGTAATGAACAATTTTGGGAACTCAAACACGCGACCGATTTAAAACATCGCCGGAATACCAGGAACTAAAACAAGAGCAAGATCCATTCAAACGTAGAATCCAATTTCTTGCTTTTCTAGCAGAAAAATTGGGAGAAGAGGGGGTAGATGCTATTCTAGTTGGCGGTGAAGCAATAGATCTCTACACGGCAGGAAACTTTTCCACATCTGACATTGACTTGGTGGTAACAAATAGAACCGTAACAGAAAAACTGCTAAATAAATTTGGATTTGGAAAAGAAGCAAATGGCCTTTGGTTTAACAAAGATCTGAATATCGTAATACAGGTCATACCAGAGCCGTATAGCGGAGATCCTGCCAAATTGAGAACATTTAGAATAAAGGGGTTCGAGCTAAGGGTGGCAGCTCCAGAGGATCTGATAGCAAATAGATTGTATTCCAAGAAATTCTGGAAAAGTAATCCTCAACGCGACAGTGAACAGGCCATCGCTTTGCTAAAGATATTTGCGGATTCTATAGACAATACATATCTCAACAAGTTGGCAAAGAGAGGCGACATAGAGGACGTCCTAACTGAAGCCAGAGAATACGCTTCCAAAATCTAACATTATGCCATGGCTGCCTTGTCATCGAAAACTTGAATGTTACAGAGCAATAGACGATATTGTCAGCTTTTCGTTTGTAGAATTTCGTGATTTAGGAATCACTTAACTGACCAATGAACGTTTATAAGTGCTTCAAAATCGTTGCATCTCTAATCGTTAAATGGTGCATAGTTGTTGACTTTTGTTCGTACGCTAAAGAGAATTAGGAACGATAAAACGAATTATCGCAGGAGGGCCGCGGTGCTGATAGGCAGGCACTCTTTCATGACAGTAAAGGTCAGCGACCAGAACGTCGCGGCGCAGGTTCTAAGGCCCACGCTTACGGGCGACATTGTGATCGCCTCCGCGCACAGCAGAGAGCTCACGAAACAGGGCTGGAAGGGCGCTTCTAACAATCTCCCTGCGTGCTACCTGACAGGCCTGCTGACGGGCAAGAAAGCCCTTGCAAAGGGGGTCGAACGCGCGGTGCTCTATATCGGAAAGGATCACTTTACCTCAAGGGTCGCTGCATGCCTAAAGGGGGCCGTTGACTCTGGCGTAAACATACCGGTTTCTGAAGAATCATTGCCGCCGCAGGAGCGCCTGAATGGCCAGCACATAGCCGACTATGCCGGTACGCTCAAGGAGAACCAAGAAGAATACAAGTCCCGCTTTTCGAACTTGCTAAAGAACGGCTTAAAGCCCGAGGATTATCCTGACCACTTTGAAGAGATTAGGACAAAGATCTCGGGCGGCAAGATAGCTGCGCCAAAGAAAGCCGACAAGGAAGAAGCCCCTGCACGCGAAAAAGAAGCAAAGCCGGAAAAGAAGGCAGCGCCAAAGGAAAAGAAGGAGAAGCCTGCCAGGAAAGAAGCAAAAGAAGAAAAGAAGGACAAAAAGTCAAAGAAGGGAGGTAAGAGCAAGAAGAAATGAGCCGTTATTCCACGTCACCGCAGCAGCAGGCGGAATGGAAACCCCGTACGACGCTTGGGACCCAGGTGCTCGCAGGCAAGATCAATTCGATGGACCAGATCTATGAAAACGGGATGAGGATCCAGGAATCAGAGATCGTCAGGCACCTCCTCCCAGACATCAAGAGCCAGGTAGTGCATGTCGGCATCGTGCAAAAGCAGACCGACGCCGGCGAGATGACTCGATTTAACGCTTTGGTAGCTGTTGGCAACGAAGCCGGCTGGTTTGGCATAGGAAAGGGCAAGGCTTCGCAGATGAGGCTTGCCATAGACAAGGCAACCAATGCCGCTTACCTGAACGTCATACCAGTAAAGCTGGGCTGCGGAAGCTGGGAGTGCAAGTGCAACCAGCTCCACTCGGTTCCATTCAAAGTCCGGGGCAGGGGCGGCAGCGTTACCATAGATATCATTCCGGGACCAAGAGGCCTCGGGCTCGTGGCAGGCGTGAACATAAAGAACCTGCTAAAGCTGGCAGGCCTGAAAGACTCGTGGACAAAGTCGTTTGGCTCGACAAACACAATGTCTTCCACAACAAAGGCGGTCTTTAACGCTCTCAGGAGCACCTACAGTGTAGGTTGATGTTATGGCTTTTCTTGTCGTTCGAATCAAGGGGACGGTCAACATTCCGGCATGGGCCAAGATGACACTCGACGGGCTCAACTTGGACAGGCGCTTCCGCGCCACGGTCGTGCCTGACAGCCCAGAATACGTTGGCATGCTTAAAAAGGTCAAAGACATTGTCGCGTGGACAAAGGCCGACAGCGGAATCGTAAAGGAACTGCTTGAAAAGCGCGGCAGAAAAACCGGCTACAAGCCGCTTACAAAAGCAGACTTGCCAAAAGAGTACAAGAGCATAGATGACTTTGCGGCTGCCATTGCCGAGAACAAGGTGTCGATGTCAAAGATCGACGGGATAAAACCATGGTTTGCCCTTGGACCTCCAAAAGGCGGATTCAAGAGAAAGACCAAGACTCAGTACACGCAGCACGGCGTTCTTGGAAACGACGACGCTCTTGTAGAAATTGTGAAGAGGATGCTCTAGAGCAGCAAGACTTAATTAAGGTGAAAGAAAACGAGAATCAGCAAATTCCAGCAGCATGCAAGTGAGATAGTTAATGGCTACTAGATTTAGAAAAAGCAGACGGCAGCGCGGCAGCCGGTACTGCGGATGGGGCCAGGTGGGTCAGCACAGGCAGGCCGGAAGCAGGGGAGGAATCGGCGGAGCTGGAAAGCACAAGCACTTTTTCATCAGGACAGTAATCGAGGAACCTGACCACTTTGGTCACGATCCATTCAACTCTTTTAACCGCAACCTTGTCAGCACGTGGCTGAACATCCGTGACCTGGACTCGGCGTTTGCAAAGCACGGCAAGGCCGACGACAAGGGCAAGGTCGTCTTGGATCTGACTTCGCTTGGATACGACAAGCTGCTGGGCGGAGGAAAGGTGACCGGAGCATACGCGATAAAGGTGGCAAAGGTATCAGAGAGCGCAAAGTCGAAAATAGAGGCTGCAGGTGGCGAGGTTTTGACCAATGAGCAGCGCAACGCAGAGTGAACACGGGCTTCGGCGGATAATAAAGGCCGCATCAGTTTATGTCCCCCAGGTCCCAAAGCCTAAAAGAAAAATTTCCCTGACAGAGAAATTTGTCTGGACCGGCATCGCGCTCTTGGCGTACCTGGTCATGGGCCAGATTCCGCTTTACGGCGTGACCGATGATCCGCGATTTGACTTTCTTGCTTTTGCCAGGGTAATTTTCGCCGCGCAGCAGGGAACGCTGATGGAGCTGGGCATCGGACCCATAGTCACCGCAGGCCTGCTAATGCAGCTGCTAAAGGGCTCGGATCTGATAAAGCTGGACTTTAAGAACACTGACGACAGGTCCCTCTTCACTTCGGCGACAAAGATAGTGACGATAATAGTAATAGTGGCAGAAGGGGCGCTCTACGGCGCATCAGTCTATGGTCCCCTGACAGCCGAGGAGGCGCCGTACGCCATCTACGTGGTGGTAGGCCAGCTCATCGGCGCTAGCGTAATAGTCATGCTGATGGACGAGATGGTGCAGAAGGGCTGGGGCGTAGGCTCTGGGCTCAGCCTGTTTATCATGGCAGGAATTGCGCAGACCGTACTCTGGAGTGTCTTTAGCCCGGTACCTGCCGACGACGGCCCCGTAGGGATTCTGCCATTTACAATCGACGCAGTTTCCAACGGCAATGGGGCCGAGGCGATCTTTAGGGTAGGCCAGCTGCCAAGCATATTCGTGCTTGCGCTGACCGTAGGAGTCATTCTCGTGCTCGTGTATATCGAGGGCATACACGTCGACATTCCCATAGTTTCTACAAAGTACAGGGGGTTTACGGCCGTTTATCCTATAAAGCTGCTGTACACCTCCGTCATTCCGGTAATTCTGGCGTCAGCTCTGATAGCGAACGCTGTATTCATGGGCCAGATGCTCTGGGCCAACTATAACCCGAACAACCAGAACCCCGCGTTTAACTGGATCGCGCAGTTTGATCCGAATTCGCAAGGATCGACTGCAACGCCTATCGGGGGAATCCTGTACTACATCACCGCCCCAAGGAGCCTTGACGTAGCGGCTGCCGACCCCGTGAGGGCTTTTGTCTACGTGATATTCATGACCGCCATCGTAACCGTGTTCTCGCGGCTCTGGGTCGAGCTTGGCGGACTTTCAGCAAAGACGGCCGCGCGCAACCTGCTCGACGCTGACGTCCAGGTGCCGGGATTCAGAAGAGCGGAGAGTTCTGTCGAAACGCTCCTGAACCGGTACATTCCTTCGCTCACTCTTCTCAGCGGCATGATAATAGGCCTTCTTGCCGGCATTTCAGATGTCTTGAACGTTTTTGGCAGCGGAACAGGGCTCTTGCTCATGGTAAACATCATGGTGAGCTACTACCAGACCCTGGTCAAGGAACAGGTCGACACCCACATGCCCAACCTGGCGGCTTTAATTGGCAGAAAACAATAAACGCGCCGTCATTGTTGGCATTCCTGGAGTCGGCAAGACGACTGTCATAAGCCGCGCTGCCGAGCTGCTGAATGAAAAGCGCAGGACCGCCGTTGTAGTTTTCGGGACGGTAATGTTCGAGGAGGCTAAGGCAAAGCTGGGGCTTGCCCATCGCGACGAGATGCGCAGGATGCCGGTGGAAGAACAGAGGCGGCTCCAGGAAATGGCAGCGCAGCGCATCGCGGAAATGAAGGAAGACATAGTCCTTGTCGATACCCATCTTTTCATAAACACGGCCGAAGGCTATTATCCAGGCCTTCCAATGAGGCTTCTGAACATCATGAAGCCAACCAACATGGTCATGGTTGCGGCGGACGCACAGGAAATAGCGGCGCGGCGAACAAGCGACCAGACCCGCCAGCGGGACATTATTTCAGCCGACGACATACAGAAGGAGCTTGACATCTCACGGGTCATGGTTGCTTCCTGCTCTATACTGACGGGCGCGCCTTTTGCAATAATCATGAACAGCGACGGCAGAATAGAAGAAGCGGCAGCAAATATAGCAAAGGTGCTATTAGTTGGAGGCGGAACGGAATGATGGAAGACATCCTACTTCAGTGGTCGCTCACGCCGCAGTACACACAGCATCCGATATTTCCTGACCTTCTGAGCGCGACTTTAGTCGCCCTCATGATCTCTGTCGGGATGAACTTTGCGTTTGCGATGCTTCGCAAAAAGACGACGGACATTGAAAAGATGAACAGGGTCATGAAGGAAACTACGGAATGGCGCAAGCAGTACACCGACGCGATAAAAAAACAGGACAAGAAAAGGATAGAGGAGCTCAAGAAAAGGCAGGCGTATGTAAACAAGATGGCGCTTGAAATGCAGCAACAACAGATGCGTCCGATGTTCATCTACATGATTCCTTCCTTCATGGTCTGGATTTTCGTCTTCCCTACAATATTCGGAGGAACCGTCGCGCTTTCGCCGATAGATCTTCCGTTTATCATGTGCAATGAAGGCAACGTGCATAACGACACTCAGCTAAAAAACCAGACGGACCCAAGCCAGGGAGTCAAGGGCCCCTGCGAGGTGCCAGGCGAAGTATACCTCTGGGGATGGTTCCTGATCTCCTCATTTGGGTTCAGCGGCGTTATTTCCAAGGTGACCAAGACTAGCATGCCGAGCATGACCTAGAATTGGCCGTCGTTAGGAAAATTAGCATAGTGATCTCTGGCTGGCCTGCTGTTGGCAAGACCACCATCGCCAGCAGGCTTGCAGAAGAGTTCGGACTGTCAGCGTACAACGGCGGTGATATTCTAAAGATGCTTGCCTCAGAGAAGGGCTACTCTACCAATAGGGATGACTGGTGGGACACTGACGAGGCAAAAAAATTCATGCGAGAGCGCAGGTCGGACCCCTCGTTTGACAAAAAGGTCGACAAAAAGCTCGCCGACATTTTGAAAAAGGGAGGGGCGGTGATAACAAGCTACACTCTGCCCTGGCTGGTGAAGGATGATTCTGTCATCCGGTTCTGGCTCCGGGGGTCGCAGGACAACAGGGCAAAGCGGATGGCCAACAGAGACGGCATCAGTTTTTCTGAAGCCAAAAGGATCATAAAGCTAAGGGACGGAGAGAACCGCAAGATCTATTTCAAGCTGTACGGCTTTCGATTCGGCGAAGACCTTACGGTCTTTGACTATGTCCTCAATACAGACAAGCTGCCGCTCGGCTCTCTTGTCGAAATATCCCGGCTGATAGTAAGGAAGCAGATAGGTGAGTAGCGCCATGATCCTGCCACAGCTGGAGAATCTTGTAAAGGTAGACGACGATGTTACAAACGACAACTATGGGCACTACCCTGACAAGCGGCCTATCGAGTCTCTGCTTTACTACGGCCTGGTTCTCGTGGACAAGCCGGCGGGTCCGACGAGCCACGAAGTAGTGGCGTGGGTCAAGAGGATACTGGAAATAGAGAAGGCCGGCCACAGCGGGACGCTTGACCCGGGAGCCACCGGTCTTTTGCCGATGGGGCTTGGCGAAGGCACGAAGGCGCTTTCTGTTCTACTGCTTGGACCAAAGGAGTACTATGCTCTTGGAAGGCTACATGCACACGTTTCGCAAGAGAGGCTCAGGCAGACGATGCAAGAGTTCACCGGAGAGATATTCCAGCGCCCGCCGCAGCGCTCATCTGTCAAGCGAGTGACGCGCATGCGGACCGTCTACGAATTTGACTACCTGGACGAGTACGACAGGCTTGTCCTGATGCGCATCCTCTGCCAGGCAGGGACTTACATACGCAAGATAATCTACGATATCGGCGAGGTCTTGTCGCCGGGCGCGACCATGGTCGAGCTCCGCAGGACAAGGGTCAGCAACCTGTCAGAGCAGGGAGACGGCCTTGTCAGGCTCCACGACCTTGCCGATGCATACCACCGCTACAAGGAAGGCAAGGACGAAGCAAAGATCCGGAGGCTGGTAAAGCCAATAGAGCGCTGCCTGGAAGGCATCAGGGCAGTGACCATCAGAGACACGGCTGTGGATGCTCTGTGCCACGGCGCCCCGCTTGCAGTCCCGGGCGTGATTGCGGTCCCCGCCGACATCAGGGTGGGAGAGCTCGTCGGCGTCTATTCTCTTAAGGGAGAAGTTGTGGGCCTTGCCCAGGCGGCGATGACCAGAGACGAGATCGAGGAGAGCGCCCGCGGGATTGCATTCGTGATGAAACGGCTCATAATGAAACCGGGAACCTATCCAAAGGCATGGCGTACAAAGGGCGAGCAGGCCACGAACGTCGTGCTGCCACAATCAGAAATCGATCTCGACAAGCTTGATACTGAACACGCGGATGAAACCTAGAGGGTTTCGCCAATGCCGGGTCGCTTGCGATCCAGCAGCGCAATGTTTTTCGCAAGGTTTTCCATCGTCCCGGGAATATGGCAGCGACACATGCAGTCGCCGCAGTCAATGTGGTTTCCGCCCCTGCAGTTATCAGAGAGCCCCTGCGCAGACAAAAGCAAAGGACTCTGGCGACAATCCTCCATTTTTAGCTTTGCGTCACAGGCCCATGGCGGCCGCGATCATTTTTCCGTGTTCGGTGTCCTTTAGCTGCGACCTAAGCTCATCGACTCGCACCGAGTACTCTTTTCTCTGGCCGCCTCCAAGCTCTTCCTTCAAGACAAGCTCGCCATTGACGGATGTTTTTTCCTGCATCTTTTTCACAAACGGCGCATACGAAAAAGCGATCGATTCCAGGAATTCAAACAGCGCGCGATAGTTGCCTTCCTGCAGACCTGATGGAATCACCACGTTGTCATTGCGCGTCCTGAGCTCTGTCAGCGTTCCCCTTGATCTGATCACCTGCGGATCCTGGAGGATCCTGATCCTTGCCAGCACAGCCGATCCCAGAAGGTGCAACTTTGACATGTCGGAATTCTTTTGGATCTCTGCTATCTGGAGCAGGTCGGACTCTGTGATCAAATTCCCGCCGTCCTGGACAAGGTAGTCTAGCTTGGGCCTTGCCCCGGCGCTGGCGTGCGGCTGTCCGGGAACCGAAAGGCTGGCGACGTCGTAGGTTATCCTGAAAAGTCCGCTCTCTTCTGGCCTGGCGGGATCTTTCGCGAGCTCCACGACCAGGGTCTTGTTGTCATTGAGAGACGCGGCAATAAGGCAATAGCCATCGGCCTTTACGAATTCCGGCTCTTTCATCACCTCTGCGTCCTTGCGCGAGCCGAATCTGAACGACTTTTTTATCCTTTCAGAGACTGGTGCCTCCATGCCGACGGGGAGTAAGAGTTCTCTGATCCCGAGGTCAGTCACAATTCTCCTGTAATTCCAGAATTCGAGCTCGGATGGATCAATTTGAAACGTGTATGAAAACTGCAGTGCGTCCGTGCCTTTCTGGGCCGAGTCTCCGGGTTGTCCCGACTGGACTGTTGCTGCAGAAGCGGTGGTGCGAAATGTTTCATAATTCTTTGCGCCCGACTTTCTATCAAGCGAAGCACCGGCTGTGACTGCAAGATTCGCAAGAATAGGGCGTGGTAGATTCATGCTGTCGGCTGCAAGCCAGGTCTGGACCAGATTAGAAGCAGCGCTGTTATTCTCGTTAATCATCAAGGCGATCTTCTCCCTGTATCTTGTGTGCTGCTCGTCAAAGCCGGTCTCTGTGTTTTTCAGCAATTCTGAGAGGGAATTTTTTGTGTCCATCAGTAGCGCTGCACCTTTTGTCAGCAATTCGTTTGACAGCACATCAACGTGCTTGTCACGGAACTTGTCCATGGTAAATGTAGTGTCTGTTCTGATGTTCTTGATGGCAGCGATAATGTCCTGCCGCAGCCCGTCTGAATCAGAGAGGAGAGCAGCCAGCTTTTTGCCGTTGGCGTCCATCCTTCCCATTCTTGAAGCCAATGAAGTGAATTCCTTGATAATTTCCACCAGGTTCCTGTCATCTTCGAGGGGAGAATAATCGGCATACATCAAGCGACCCTGCGTCCTGTAGTTTTTGCCCGGATCTTCTGGTCCTCTTTCCATGCCGTGATGTTCATGCTCAGTTATATAGGCATTTTCTAAAATGGTGAGATGTAACGATAACTACACAATTCGTGCCGAAATGAAATGGTCTAGGGTGTTCAAAGAGCTACGAGCAAACTTGCGGATGCCCTCACAATAATATAAATACAGAAACAATTCCACACGCAATGTGTTGCCGGGGTCGCCTAGCCCGGTAGGGCGCAAGCCTGGAATCGTCTAACGATCAGCCAGCTTGTGACCCGTAAGGGTCACGAGGGTTCAAATCCCTCTCCCGGCGCTGTACTTTGATAGTTACTGGCATTGTAGGTCAGTCTCCTGCAGTCTGCCTTCGAATCCGAATTGGTTCATATCCGAAAATTCTCTTTCAGGTGATCCGTTCTCAACTTCAAATTTTAGCTGACTGTGCAAAATCTAGACCCTTAACGAGCCTCGGAACGCCCTGACTCCATAGTAAGAGGGCGCACTGTTATGATAAACAAAGACATTGTCGTAGCGGCGATCAGCAAAGAGGGCGCCGCCAAGTTTTCTAATGTCAGAAGGTGTTTTTATCCAGCTCGACGTCTTCGTATCGAAATTGCCAAGTTTCTGCAACTCTCGATATTGTTCCTCCGTCAAAAGCTCGCTGCCCATGGCAGTTGCCATATCAATAGCGTTATCTTCTGGTCTAAGTGATTTCCTTGCCTCCTGCCCTTCGCGGTCGTAACAAACATTTCTGCGACCTTTAGGACTTTCTGCTGAACAGTCATAAAAAATGTATTCACCCGTCTTTTTATCATGACCAACAACGTCCGGCTCGCCGCCAGTTCTTTCCATTTCATTGAGTGACCGCAGTTTTTCAGAATTAACTTCCAGCCTTGCTTGTACTTTAGCCCATTCAAGACCCTTATGGCGGTTGATATTTTTCTCAAAACGGGCCTTCAATGCTCGGAGTAGTTCTTCACGTCGTTCTGGTGACAACCCCTTTTTATCGCTATTAATTTTGTTCATGGTGAAAGGAATATTCGATTCTGGAGAATATCAAGGCTTGCCGTAACAATATACTTCACCCATGAGCACGAAAATGCTTCCGAATATCAACCTGATCCAATGACCCTAGAAAACGCAGAGATGGCCGTAAAATGGGCCGAACGCATAATTGGCAAAGTGAAGGACAAACTGAAATCAGATTAGTACATTATTTCCTTCTTTAGTTCATCCTTTATTTTTGTCAGTACTATTTCGGCCGCGGACGGACCGAACAGTATCCTCAGTTTATTTTCGAATCGGTCGGGAGATGCGATCATGGCATTCTTGTCCATTTCAAAATCGACAATGAGTAGCTTGAATACCAGTTCGGAAACATACGCACCCAGTGCTTCATCCAGCCCCCTCCTCACGATATCGACTCCTCTTTCGTTGTTCCACGGCCTTAGTTTTCCGTCCCTGTGAGAGGTGTTCTGATGTGCGTTTAGTAGCATGATGACGTACTTTAAAGGCATCCTGTCCAAAAGCTCCGTCGTGTAACAGCACATCGCTTCGATGCTTCCGTCGTAGTTGTGCGCCACTACAGATTCGTAGTCTACGAGCCGCTGCTGGGACATTTCTGTCGAGAAGAAAGAGTCCGCTGGCATTCCTATTCCAACATAGCCCCGAAAGTTTCTTTTTCCTCTTTTTCTTTCGATGCTGGCGAATATCTTGTTCCATTGTTCAGTCAAGGTGCCGCTTGTCACCGATGGCGAATAAAAAACATCCCGGCTGATTATCGTCAACGCGCCCGACTCCACAAAGTCTTCCACCGGGAAGTCTGTTGCTGACAGGCGCCGGATGGTCGAAGTCTCGTTCTGCTCCATTATGTACACAACTGCATATCCTTGGGAAATGTAATGGTTCATTCTCCCGTAAATCTGGGGCCGCCAGTAGTCCCCTGCGGGCGCATCAGAGTCAAAAACGCATAGCGAATGCGAATGCCCCAATAGCCCAAAAAATCATTCTCACGATATAAAAATGTACTTTGACCATCTAGTTGGTTCAGGTGGAAGGACTTAACATATATCGGACGGGCTTGTGCGATTAGGTATCATGACTGCAACTCAAAAAGAGTCAACCAAGAGCAGCTTGGTCACCCTCGGGTTCCTGATAATAACGGTGCTCTTTTTCACTGCCACGCTTCTTACATCATTCTTTATAATTATCGTGATTATCAATGAAACAAACGTGCCAGGAGACGTGGCACCGAATATCTTTATGCTCGGCTTGATTCCCCCATCCATCTCGACCTTCCTGTTGTATACCAAAGTGTTTGGCAGGTTCATGTAACCGATTCATTTGGTGGATATGATCCTTGCTGGCAATCAAGTCGCCACGCTGGGATCAGGCTTGTCAGTTCTCCCGAGAAATCTCCAGAGAACCCCGCAGATTATCCCTGCAGAGAACCAAAAAACAGTCATTGCCACTGAAACGGATGCGCTCCAGGCGCTGATTAGTGCCTGTGGATAAGACGAATCAGGATCGTACTCCGGAAAGAAAACAAAAGCAATGGCGACTATGACAAGGTACGTTGCTGCCATGCCGAATATCTTGTTCTTTCTTGATATCTTTCTAAAGCCGATTGTTATTCCGAGGGCCGCCAGTCCGGAGACTGCTGCGTACCCTATGGAAAGCGGATAGAACGAGTTCGCAGCCTCGGCATGAAAAAAGGTGAGCGGGCTTGGTGGATACTTTACGGATGGTACTGCATATAGTACGAACCAAGCGATTCCTGCTATTACAATAGCATGCCTCATCGGGGCATTGAGTTGTTTGCCCGCGACATATGTCCCGCCGATCAATGCCCCCGCTGCAAGCCCCGCAGCGACGGAACCCAAAGTCTGTAATCGGTACATCGACTGCATCTGCGAATCAAACTCTTCTTCATCGAATTCTCCGTCTGCTACCAATTCGTCTATCACTAGATCAGCTATTGCGTTCGTGTACGGCTGAACAATAATCAAGCTGGCAGCCGCCAGAATTCCACCAGCGATAAGGCCTCCGAGAATAGAAAGCGCGAAGATCCTGACAACAGGCGACGCCATCAGTTTACAACTCTTCGTCGAGCTCTGAGAATGCCGCAGCCTTGGATATTTCATGCAGGCGCATTGCGACAGTCCTGCCGTATTCGTTCTTGCTTATGATCCCTTTGGCGTCGAGCATCTCGACCAGGGTCGTAAGCCGCGCACTGAGCTCCTCCGCGTCGCTTAGCTCCTTGCCAGTCACCTTGTGGACGACCAGGTCATCACCATCTGCTCCGTGCGAGAGGTGATGGCCACTGCCACCCTTTCTTTTCTTGACAGGCATGCTGCTAACAAGGCGTGGCATGTATATAATTGTCAGTCGGCTGAAACGAGATCCAGAACCTTGCGTATTATCTTGTCGTGAAATCCTTTCTTGTCTATGGACACAAGGACAAGCTGCTCGCCCAGTGGAAAAGATGCGAGCTTTACTCTTTCGCGTTCTGTGAGAGTATAGATGACCCGGCCAAACGTAGAATCAAAGTCATGCCGCATCGCAGTCCTGAGAGCATATTCCAGGTACAGCTTGCGCCTCTCCTCCTTTGGCTCAAGCGACTCGATTCCCTTTCGCATGCCACCTGCCACCAGTTTTCCCATCTTGTCAATTATCCCTGCGAACCGTATGTTCTTGTCAAGGTCAAAGATGCTTTCGCACAGATTTTCGTACTTGGTGCTGCTAACGGGCAACGCGTGAACTATGCCAGCCTGGGTTAATAACCATTATTGGGCGGTTGACAGAGGGGCTTTCGTTTAACATCACGAAGGTGAAATGACAAGCAGCCCTACTAGTTCTTAACTAGATTCTTAATGTCCAAGTGGATAGATACTAACAAAACGG
>JANWIX010000028.1 GCA_025449675.1 Nitrososphaera sp.
GAGAGTAATGCGGGAGGTGGGATTTGAACCCACGAACCCCTAAGGGATAAGAGCCTCAGTCTTACGCCTTTGACCATGCTGGGCGACTCCCGCGCAATAAACACGCTTTCAGCGCGCTAATTTGAATATTGCGTGAAGCGACACAGTTTTTATTATCCATGTACGATCTGACGGTATCTGAAATGCTGATACCGGTTAGATGTTTTACGTGCGGTAATCTGATAGCTGACAAGCACGCGGAATATTCAAACAGAGTAAAAGCAGGAGAGGATCCAGCCAAGGTCATGGATTCGCTCAATGTCAAGCGCTACTGCTGCAGAAGGATGTTCATTGCAAGCATTGAAACTATCTATCAGATCATCCCGTACTATGAAGCACTGAGAAGGCGGATGTCCGAGATCCAATCGGAAATCGAATAGGGCCGTTCTAAAAAAGTAATAAATAACGTAAAAATCAGCAACATCATGACAAGATGCCTACCATTACTTCGGTGATCGGGCGAATAGTATTCAACAGCAGGGGCAGCAAGACTATAGAAATAGATGTCACAACCGACGGCAAATTCATCGGTAGAGCATGCGCCCCTTCCGGTGCGTCCGTAGGCAAGCTTGAGGCGCAGAGCTTTCCGGACAACAAGCCCGAAAAAGCACTGGACAGGCTCAATTCAAATTCAAAAAAGTTTGTAGGTCTGAAGGCTGAAGACCTTCGCGCCACATACGATGCCCTTCGTACAATTGACAGAACCGACAACTACTCCGAGATAGGAGGATCAGTTGCTTACGCACTGAGTATCGCAGCAGTGGATTCAGCGGCAAAGGCACTTTCCGTGCCGCTTTTCAAGCTATTGAATCCCAGGAAGCCGTATCGTTTTCCGTTTCCGCTCGGTAACATTCTCGGAGGAGGGGCACACGCAGGCCCCGGCACTCCCGACATTCAGGAAATCCTCGCGTGTCCCGTGGGCGCCAAGGGCATCGTTGAAGCGCTGGAAATGAATATCAAGTTGCACTCGGAGACGCTCAAGGTGATAGAATCAATTGACAATCGCTTCACCTATGGAAGGGGCGACGAAGGTGCATGGGCTCCAAACGTGAATAACGATCAGGCGCTAGAAATCGTTGAAAAGGCAGTAGGCAATTGCGGATATACCCTTGGCAAAGAGATGGCAATCGGAATAGACTTTGCTAGCTCCTCGTTCTGGAACGAAGAGAAGGAGGTATACGACTACGCAAGGCAGGGAATAGAACGCGATACAGGAGAGCAGATCGAATTTGCAAACAGACTCGTTCGCGATTACAAACTGGCTTACGCGGAGGACCCTGTGCACGAAGCCGACTTTCAGAGCATGGCCATCCTGACAAAAAAGAACCCGAGGACACTGGTAACAGGGGACGACATGCTTGTCACAAACGCTAGTATGGTAAAGAAGGCGGTAAAATTTGGCGCGTGCAGCGGCGCAATACTGAAGGTGAACCAGGCGGGTAGCCTTTACGACGCGATGGAATTTGCAAAGGAATGCGCAAAGAACAGCATCAAGATCATCACATCGCACAGGTCGGGTGAATCCGTCGATTCGCACATCTCACATATCGCTGTTGCCACCGGATCAAAGATGTTAAAGTCCGGCATACTGGGCGGAGAACGCGTAGCGAAACTGAATGAGCTTGTTCGCCTTACGGAGTATGACTTAGTCGACGGCATGAATGATACTTAGCATCTGACTTTTCAGAGAATCCGTCAAGGTACGGATATTGAATGCGGGCTACTTCAGGAATGAATATGGAAAAAATCCTTTATAGGAAAACAGATGCTTGCAAGGTGAACCAATAGAATGGGCGAGCATGAAAAGAAAGAATCGACAATGGAAAGCTCGAGATCTGGCAGGACAAAGTTCGTTGCAATAGGTGCCGGAATAGCCATTGTAGTTGCTATCGGAATAGGACTGGCAGTTTCAATGGGGAATAATGCCCAAACTTCTGATAATTCTCGGTCCGTGTCATGGATTCACGTGCATGGATTGGGCGTCGATCCTTCTGATGCCGGTGTTCTCTACATAGCCACGCACGGCGACTTTTACAAAAGTGTAGATGGCGGCGTCCCCGTAAAAGCGGACAAGCAGAGGGCAGACTACATGGCTTTTAATGCACCTCAGGCCGAAGGGGCGCCGTTATATTCTAGCGGACATCCTTCAACCGGCGGGAATACTGGCCTGATAAAGAGTACAGATGGCGGCCAAACATGGCAGACTGTTTCATCAGTTCTGGATCCACCCGTTGACTTTCATGCAATGTCCGTAAGCGCGAGCGACCCAAATGTCATCATTGGATTTGACAGTGGCGGAAGGGGCCTGCTCAAGACTACGGATGCAGGGAGCACGTGGGAAAGGTTTGAGTATCCCGGCGATTATGTTATTGCATTGGCAATCTCGCCAAATGATCGTAACAGGATATTCGTGGGTACTCCTGGCGGCTTGTTTCAATCCGATGATGGAGCTGCAACCTGGACGCAGCTTAACCAGTACGAAGGAATTGAGGTTATGGCACTAGCCTTTGACGCAGAAGGCAATCTATATGCTTCAACCGAAGAATTTGGTCTTGCAAGATCCTTAGACCTTGGCGAAACTTGGCAGAATATCAGTCGCCCGCCCGACAGCCTGACGGCAACCTCGATAGCTGTGGATTCTGAAAACAAAGTCTTGTATGTGGCAGGACACGCTGCTCCACAAGGCTATCAAGAGGTATTCAGGGGAAGTCTTGACGGCTCTGATTGGCAACTTGTAGGCACGAATAAAGGTTTACCCACCGTTGTCTTTGATATGGTTTCAGCAGACTTATCAAACCATGTTGTGTTTCTAATCAGTCCCTTTTTCTAAATCGTTGTTGAAGTGATTTATTTTCTAATAGCGGGAATGGTTACCTCCAAGGAATGATTTAATAGAAGGTATGGCAGAACTGTCCTCTACAAGGTAGGAAATGAGCGATCCAGAAGACGACATCGGTCAAAGCAGCGCGGAGGGCAATCCGGAAATTGGCGAATCCCCGGAAGGCCGCGAAGTTGTGGACACCGATAATCTAGAAAAGATGATTCTTTCAACAGGCATCCGCGTCGGAACGCCGGTAAAAACAAAATTTATGACTTCGTTTATCGTCAAGGCCAATCCTGAGGGCCTCTATATTCTCGATATCAGCAAGACTCTTGCGAGAGTCGATGTCGCTGCAAAGTTCATTGGCAGGGCGACGATTTCCAAAGTTGCTGTAACATCTGCGCGCGAGTACGGCAAGACGCCGGTTGAGAAATTCTGTCAGCTTACCGGTGCAACAGCCATCTTGGGCCGATTCATGCCCGGTACCTTCACCAACCCATCGCTTCCGGCTTACATGGAGCCGGAAATCGTCGTGGTGACCGATCCGCAGGCTGACCAGCAGGCAGTCCTCGAGTCGACTAGGGCAGGGGTACCGGTAATAGCGATCGCAAACAGCGATAATGTTACTGCAAAGGTGGATCTCATCATACCCGCAAACAACCGCGGACGCAAGGCCCTTGCCACCGTATACTGGCTCTTGGCCAGAGAAGTGCTAAAGAAGCAGAGCGTAATAAAGTCTGACAGCGAAATGCTGGACAAGGCTTCCATCGACGACTTTGAAACAAAGTTAGTCGAGGAACTCACTTGAGTAGTAGCGAGCAGACGAAAAGACCGCCAGCCGTCGCTGGCATGTTTTATCCCGACAACCCAAAAGAATTGCATGCCCTCATAGATCACTCTTTTCGAGATACCAGGTTCGGTCCCGGGCGGCCTCCTCCATCCGAAGGCAAACGCAAGATCTACGGGATTGTTTCGCCCCATGCAGGCTATGTCTATTCAGGAGCAGTAGCTGCAAATGGCTTTTACGAGGTATCGTCTTCTGATTTTCAAAACGTAATAATGGTGGGACCGAACCACTACGGCCTCGGTTCGGGCGTCGCGATGGTGCGGGAGGGCGTCTGGGAAACGCCCTTGGGCGATGTTCGGGTAAACTCGGAGCTCTCTCTTGAAATTTCGAAGAGATCAGGCGTTTCTGACTTTAACGACTTTTCGCACAGCAGGGACCACTGCCTTGAAGTCCAGCTTCCCTTCCTTCAGTACACCAGATCCGATTTCCAGATCGTGCCTGTAATCCTGATGATGCAAGACATTGACACGGCGTTTGATCTCGGAAAAGCAATCGCAGACACAGTCACCGAACAAGCGCCAGATAGCACGCTTTTGATCGCGTCATCTGACTTGACTCATTACGAGCCCAATCCTGACGCGCATCGCAAGGACGGCGAATTGATAAAGGTGATACTGGCGCTTGACGTTCACAAATTTTACGCGGTTCTTGAAAGGCTTGACGTTTCTGCATGCGGCTACGGGGCTATTGCGTCGATAATGATAGCAGCGAAAAATCTTGGCGCCACGAGAGGAGAGCTCCTGAAATATGCCACAAGCGGGGATGTGACAGGCGACAAGAACGCGGTAGTTGGCTACTCGTCAATAGTGTTTGTATGATGGCAGTAGCGTCGGCTCCAGCAAAAGTGATCCTGTTCGGAGAACACTTTGTAGTCCATGGCAACCCCGCATTGCTGGCCGCAATCAACAAGCGAATCAGTGTGACAGCCGGAACTATAGAGGCAGAAAAAATAGTAATCAGATCAGACATCGGAGCCGCTGGCGAGTACAGCGGCAGAGTCTTCAAAGTACTGCGGGGAGGCAAGCGAGCCAGAGTATTGATAGACCCCATCCATGACGCTGCAAGACGAGCATTGGGATCGCGGGATCGGGATGGCGGCATAGAGATCGACCTTTGCTCCGAGATTCCTTACGGAATTGGCCTTGGTTCCTCTGCGGCTTCCTGCGTTGCAACTGTGGGCGCGGTCGGCTCGCTTCTGGGCCGGCATGACAGACGTTGGATTTGTGAAAGGGCAGTGGAATCCGAGAGAATGATTCACAAAAACTCGTCGGGGGCTGATTGTTACATCAGCACGTTTGGAGGGCTGATACGGTACGGCAGGAAGGAAGGCTATAAGAAAATAGAAAGTAGAGAATCGCTTTCGATAGTAATAGGGAACACGGGCATCAAACATAACACAGGCGAAATGGTCGCTGGCGTAGCCAAGTTCAAGGCTAGAAAACCAAAGGTGTTTCAAGAGTTGATGACGCGCGCAGATGAAATTTGTTCAGATGCCGCCAGCGCTTTGGAATCTGGTGAGCTTGAAAGGCTGGGACTTCTCATGAATGAGAATCAACTACTGTTGCAGCAGATAGGAGTTTCCAACAAAAAGGTGGACGAGCTTGTCCGGGCTTGCAGCGCAGCCGGAGCTCTGGGAGCAAAGATAACCGGCGCTGGCGGTGGCGGCTCAGTCATCGCCTTGGCCGCAAATGAAAAGGAGAGTGCGAGATTAGCTGAAAGCATAAGGCAAGCTGGGTGTGATCCTATAGAGGCCCAAATTGACTACAAGGGGTTAGTCGTCTAGAATCCCATTTCCTTCAGCGTCTGTTTCGTCTTTTCCTCTCCTTCCTTGATGAGGTTCTTGATGCCGGCTGGAGAAAAATCAGTATTCTCGTAGAGGTACGGATATTCTTCCTCTCTTGTAATGTATCCTATTTTTCTTATTTCTGCCCCATGTTTATTGACTATTTTCTGGTACTTTCGCTCGATGCTCGCTCGCTTTTCCTTGTCCAGCTTGCCCTGGTCAACATTCTTGATCACGTCGTAAAGCTCTTCAATGAATTGAAGGTAAAACGTTATCACCCTGGACATCTTGATGTTGTGACTGGTCTTGTCGCTGAACATGATATCGCGTGCCCGATGGTAGACTTCGGGCATATTCTTTGGAAGTCTCGCTATGACTTTTGGATAGTTCTCGACAATGAACACATTCTTGTTCACTAGTGGTGCAGCGTCGATTACCTCTCTGAACGGTGTGTTACTCAGTAGGCTTCCGTCCCACGCGTATACCCCTTTTTCCACCTCTACCCAGGGAAAACCATAGAGGGGGTAGCCGGAAGTTCCCAGCAGGTGCTTTACGGTTATCTGTTGCTTTGAACTGTCAAAAGTTAGCGGCCGAGCTGTTAGTACATCAACAGCTGTAATGATTAGACGCGCGGTTGCGTTCCCATCTGGCCGCAGCCTGTCGTAGTCAATGTATTTTTCAAGAGTTTTTGCAAGTGGTGAGTGGTCGTATATGTAGGTCCATTCATTAGGCCTGAAATAGAGGGGATCTGTTGCTGCTTGCCCTGGCCTCCAGCGCGGCACAAACATTGCGTCGTTTCCGTATAC
>JANWIX010000029.1 GCA_025449675.1 Nitrososphaera sp.
ATCAGTTGCAGAACGTAAAAGACAAGTCGCCCTGGAGCTCCAAGATTGCCTCACTGGAAAATTGGCGCTCGGCACTTGAATCGTGCGAGGGTTCAGGTTGCAAGACCGCAGAGAACAGGGCAGCCCCATAGCGAAATCGCGCGCCGAGCAGGATCTTGCAAGAATGCTTAAAATGCGGTCGCTTGCTGCATGATTCCTGTTGTATAGGACGGCGCTGTTTATTGGGAGATTTCAGCCGTTCCACCTTGGACACCTTACAACCGTACGATTCGCGCTCGGCAAAGCGCAAACGCTGGTCATAGTCGTGGGCAGCGCGCAAAAAAGCCATGAGCCGAGGAATCCCTTCACTTCAGGTGAACGCATCAAGATGATAAGGGAAACACTGAACGCGGAAAGGATCGACGCAAAGAGGATCATGATAGTACCCGTGCCGGATGTGGGCGACCACTCCATGTGGACCCACAAGTTGGATACGCTGGTTCCAGAATACGACCTTATTATTGCTAACGATCCGTTTACCCTGATGCTCTTTCGCGAGCGCGGAATCAAAGTCCTTCAAGCTCCGCTTTACAGGCGGAATGAAATGGCAGCGACTGAGATCAGGAAAATGATGCTAGAAGGCAAGCGCGGCTGGGAAAAGCTCGTATCGAAAGCTGTGCGGAAGATCATTGGAGAGCTCGATGGTGTAAACCGAGTTAAGGCAATCGCCGAAAAAGATGTTGCTGACCATCATTCCGGATAGAAAACATATTTCTAGACGACGAGCTATACCCTAGCAGTGTTCGGCAAAAGCTACGCAAGGGGCGAAAATGCGCGCCTGGCTACCAGTCCTGAAGGCGAGTCGTGGTACGCGGATCTTCAGAAACTGACGAGTGAAGAGCTGATGAGAATGTATACTATGCTAGCCGACGGCCGCTACAGATTCGCAAAGAATGCCTGGTACATCCCGATTGGCACTGATCAGCGTTGCCCGATAATGGTGGCAAAGGGGTACAGGTCGCCGGACACCCTCGATAGGATGGTCGAATTTCAGGATACGGCCAAGGTTCTTGAAACTGAGTTCCAGAGTTTCATTGATGCGTGGGATTTCGGATACATTACCGAGCGGGAAATTGAAAGGGCTATCCTGAAAATTCTAGAGTTAAGAAACATTGCGATCACAGAGCATTCCGGCAGCGGAAGCCTGTGATTAAGGCTCGTCGCTCGGGCACAAGTGAAGGTGCGCGGTTTTTCCAGATCTGTTAATATATTGAACGCCCGTCCTTCGATACATTGACAGATGGTGGAAGCGGCGGCTATAGAGGAGCCGGCCTCGACTTGCTTTCAAGTCATCACTTGTCGGTGGGCGATACAGTAAGTGTTACCACCTCCGATGGTGAACTTGCGGGTGTGATAATGCCCAGATATGAATCTGCAAGCGACAACTACCTGGTCATAAAACTAAAGAGTGGTTACAACACCGGAATAAAGACTGATAGAGTAAAATCAATATCAAAATTACCAGGGGAAAAAATCAAAACAAGCAGCACTGCCAAGGTTCCAGATGAAGACAAGAGCCTTCCAAGAGTTGCGTTGATAAGCACGGGCGGAACGATAGCGAGCAAGATTGATTACCGGACTGGCGGCGTGCATGCAGCACTTTCTGCCGCTGAACTGTACTCATCGGTACCGGAGCTTGCCAACTATGCGCGAGTTGACCCCGAGGTTCTTCTTAGCGAGTACAGCGAAAACCTAAAGCCTGAACACTGGACATTGATTGCGAAAAAAGTCGCTGAAAAGATAGAGTCGGGTGATTACAACGGCATAGTTGTCTCACACGGCACAGACACCATGCACTATACTTCAGCTGCACTAAGCTTTGCACTTCAGAACATTCCCATCCCGGTCGTGCTTGTAGGAGCACAGAGATCTTCTGACAGACCATCTTCTGACGCTGCGGTCAATCTCCTCGGGGCAACGATATTTGCCGCAAGGGCAAATGTCTCGGGTGTCTTTGTGGCAATGCATGCCGGAACTTCAGACGATGTGGTTGCAGTCCATGTAGGCACAAGGGTAAGAAAGAATCACACCAGCCGGCGCGACGCATTTGAATCAATTGACGTTACGCCTGCAGCCCTGGTCAGGAACAACGAAATAGAAATGCAGAAAGAGAGCCAGACAAAGCTGACTGCGAGAACGAATGCGAAAGGAATGAAACTGCAACCGGACTTTGACAGCAGAGTGATGCTGATAAAGTATTATCCGGGTTTTGATCCGGGAATCATTGAAAATGCTGCCAAATCTGGCTACAAGGTTATAATCTTCGAGGGTACGGGACTTGGCCACGTCAACAAAGAGTGTTTTCCCGCGATTCAAAGGGCGGTTGAAACAGGCGTCATGGTTTTCATGACATCCCAATGCATCTGGGGGAGGGTCAGCATGAAAGTGTACGACACTGGGCGTGATTTGCTCAGCATCGGTGTCGTACCGTTGTCAGACATGATTTCAGAAACTGCGACAGTAAAGGCCATGTGGGCTCTGGCAAATGTTCAGAGTTCTAAAGATTTCAAAGACACTATGCTAGAAAATATCTCTAACGAAATCTCGGAAAGCATTCCCGTTTCTGATTAGGCAATCGTTAATACATGAGAAAAACGAGACTCTAGCCCGGCGTGGCAGAATTCAACCCGACAGAGCTGGATCTAAAGGTGGGTTTCGAAATACACCAGCAGCTTGCCACCAGAACCAAACTGTTCTGTTCTTGTGATTGCGAGGAAGCTGGAAAATATGATTACAGTTTTGTGAGAAAGTTGCGCCCAACCCGGAGTGAAATGGGCGCTCTTGATCCAGCCGCGATGTTTGAATTCAGCAAGATGCGATCAGTTGAATACAATGCAAGCTTTGGCTCCAGCTGTCTTGTGGAAGCAGACGAGGAGCCCCCGCACGATGTGAGCGGCGAGGCCCTTGAAACGGCCCTGATATTTTCGCTTGCCCTTAACTCCAAGATAATGGATGAAATTCACGTCATGCGGAAAATAGTAATTGATGGATCCAATACTACAGGTTTTCAGCGTACAATGCTCGTTGCCACAGGTGGACATTTCAATGCAGGAGCAAAGCGAGTCGGCGTTCAGAGCATATGCCTTGAAGAGGACGCCGCAAAACTGATCGATGACGGTAAGCAGACAAGAAAGTACGGGCTCGACAGACTGGGCGTACCGCTCGTCGAAATAGCCCTAGAACCTGTGACAGGCAAGCCGGATGAGGTCATGCAGGTTGCTCTTACACTAGGGAGGCTCCTTAGAGCAAGCAAGCGCGTAGCAAGGGGTCTGGGAAGCATCAGACAGGATGTGAACATCTCTTTGCTGGGTGGCGCGGTGGTGGAAGTCAAGGGAGTGCAACAACTTGATCAGCTTGTAAAGGTAATTGAGTACGAAACTAGGCGACAGCACGGACTAGTCTTGATCGCGCAGAAACTTGGCGAAAGAAATATCGTTGCAGAAAAGGTCGGAAAAAGAATTGCAGACGTTACCGAAATATTGGAGGCGGCGCAGTCGCAGATAGTAAAAAAGATTCTTGGGGTCCCAGACTCGATTTTCTCCGCAATAGGGATCCCCGGCTTTACGGGCATGATCGGTTACGAACCATATCCCGATATCAGGATTGGCATAGAGCTTGGCAGAATGGTAAAGTTCTATGATCTGGACGGTGTTTTCCACTCTGACGAACTTCCGAACTATGGCATCACGGAGAAAGAGGTGACAGCTATTCGAAAGAAATTGCAGCTGCATGACATTGATGCATTCGTGATTATCGGTGGTCCAAAGAACATGGTCGGGGCTGCGGCAGATGCGATAATCCAGCGACTCAAAGCGGCCATTGTAGGTGTACCAGCTGAGACTAGGGCAGCGAATGTAGACGGCACGACGGTATTTCTCAGGCCAAGACCCGGAGCGGCAAGGATGTATCCCGAGACGGATATCCCCACGATTCCAGTTACAGAATCAATGCTCAAGGATCTCGCAGACAAGGTTCCTAAACCCTGGGATGAGATAGTTGATTCGATCGCCAAGAAATACGAACTTAACAGGGTAATCGCAAGTCAGATTTTTGATTCAGACTACCTTGGCACGTTCGAATCTATTATCGGAAATACTGGCATTTCTCCGACATTTGTGGCGTCAAAACTTACAGAGGGCCTGGCAAGCCTACAAAAGCAGGGACTTGACGTGACCGCTCTGACCAATGAAATGATTGCGGATATTTTTGGCAGACTGGATGCTGGATCCATTGCAAAAGAGTCTGTTCTGGTCATATTCGAAAAGCTGGCAAGAAAAGAAGCCAATACTGTCGATGAAGCGATTTCAGTTTCAGGCATGTCCTCAATAAGCGACGAAGAGCTTTCTGTCATACTTGATAGGATAATTGAAGAGAACGCAAAGGCGGTAAAGGACAAAGGAATGGGGGCGTTAAGCACCCTGATGGGAAGGGCCATGTCTATTTTGAGGGGAAAAGCTGACGGCCAAAAGATAAATCAATTCTTGAAGGACAAGTTAGAAAAGCTGGTAAAATAGGCGATGTACAAACCAAGAGACACCCGGGATATTTACTACGAGTCGCTCACCATTAATTCCTCCAACCTGCGCAGGCAACTCGCAGAAAAATCTGTTCTAGAACAAGAAATAGAAAGCGTCATTGACTCTGTATCAAAAATGTACGATGGACACGTCGCCGTTATCGTTGAGGAATGTGGAAGGGACATGATGGCCCTGGAGCGAGTTCCATCGCCATTGAAACTGTTTCTAGACTGTCTCGCAAAGACAAAGGATTCCCTCACATTGTCGCCGCCTGCGCGCAGACTAATAGAGCTCTATGTTTCGGCATGGGAAGACTGGATGTAAGAGTAAGGTTCTTTAGATGTTGTATGCATGGAAGCTGCCGTCTTGGGTGAAGCCCGGTTTTCTGATGAGAAGGCAGATTTTCATCCTAGGTCCTGGCTTTCTAGGTACCGTCGCACTTCGATTGGCTATCTTACAAAGATGCTCCTCTTCTACCATGGAATTGGCATCGGGCTGCTGTTTGCGGGGACCGCGATAGTCGAGCTTGCAATCCCGGATTACGAGCAGCCCAGCATTCCCAGATCACTTTCTTCCGTTCTGGCTGCCGGCCCGATAGAGGAGACCATATTCTTTGGGATTCCGTTTTACGTTTTTGGTAACGCCTATTCTGTTTTGGTCACTGGTGCAGTCTGGGTTGGCATACATCTCTTTAACACCGATTCCCTTGAGCTGGGAAGTCTTGCGTTTGGCAACCTGCTCTTCGTTCTGCCGTCACTTTTCTTCAGCTTGAGGACATGGGTAAGCGGAAAAGGTTGGTTCTCTATCCTCACTCATTCAACATGGAACGGCGTATTCTTTGGCGCTGGATGTGCAACAGGAGAGTTCGAATGCACCGCAGCTGACAGTGATATGAATACAACCATGTTCAGCGTTATTGCCTCCGGTGCATTGATAGTAGTTACTTATCTGCTCTATAGAAGGAGAGAAAGCGCCGAACGCAAACGCCTCGCCGTGTGAGCCTTCCGAATTCATATATATGTCAGCGATTTTCTTGAGGAATCGTATGAGCCAGAGTGAAAACAATGTCAGTGTTTCTGTTACTGTAGGCGAAGTAAAAGTCCAGATCAATGGCTCTGCCGAGTCCGTCATGTTGTCTGTGATGAACTTTCTTTCAAAACAGGTTCCGGCAATGGACTTGGCGAGAAAGATATCGCTCAACTATTCCGCTCCCGAGTTAATCGAGACATATTCGAAGTTGATCAAGATCACTGACGAAGGACCGCGCGTCATCCCTGACCTGGATGTCAACCTGTCAGACAAGGACGTGGTCTTACTTCAGCTAGTTGCGGCCAGAATAGCCAAAGACCTCGACAAATTGCAGGACGACTCGATGCAGGTTTCAGATATTCATGCTGCGACTGCTCTTAACCCAAAATCGATAAGCTCCAGGATATCTGAATTGGCCAAAGCCGGCCATGTTGCGCGCGATGAAAGAGAAGCAGGCAAATATCGTATCACGACTGCCGGGATTCACTGGCTCAATTCCGCCATCGCAAAAAAGTTCAAATCAGGCTAGCCCCCGAGCGGTCGCTTCTGTATGTACCTGAAATTTCGCATGGTTCCCGTTCTTGTAAGGATGTTCTCCCGTACCATGTCAGCCAGCGAATGAGAAACCGCAGTTCTATCGTAGTTGTATCCCCGTCGCCCGAGTTCTTCATGTACCTCTCCAAGAGCCCGTTCATTTGCAAAGTAACCTTCTTGCCATAACGCATCGAGCAGTCCGCGGCAGGTCATGCCTCCCTTTACAATCCTTTTATCATCACTATCCTTGGACATTCGTGAACCTGTCCCTGTTGACTTTAGTGCATCTATCTCCCGTTTCAGGCTCTCCAACTCTGATTGGATAATGGGGCTGACAAGCTTGCTCATGTCCAGGCTTGTGAGCACGTTTTCAACCACTTGTTTTATCTTGCTTTCCGCGCACGTTATCTCGACCTCCCAATCTCCATGCTTTAGCTTTATCCTGACTTCCTCGGGAGGCCTTTCAGTCATTAGTGCTTATATATGCCTCAGCCATGCTATTGATAAACTTGTTGCTGACCATATTGACCATGTTGCACAATATTAATATAATTGTGCCCGCAGATATTGTTGAACAACATGCACACGCAACTAAACCCTCAATTTTCGAGTCTCAGCATGGGAGAGATGGGAATACTGGATTCGATTAGCAAGTGCCTCGTTCCCGAGCTCGAACAGCTGCGCGGGAGAAAGATTGTATTCAGTCATGAGGACAAGCGGATGGTCCCTATCGAAGGTTGGGGCATCAGATCGGGTCCGCAATATTCCACTGTGCATACGATCCGACCCGTTCAGGAGAAAATGATTGTAGCCGCGGTGGATTCCAGCAGCGTTAAACTTGGAGAGACCGAAGAAGGAGCGCTCTATGCAGTAAAATGTGGAGTTGCAATGGCCTTGGACCGCCGTGCATTGATGCATTTCAGGATAGGACCTATCCTTTTCTACCTTAGCGAAAATACCGCTCGTAATTCAGAGCTTGAAGGCCGGCTTGCGAGGGCAGTGCTGTGTGACGATGATCTTGCAAAGCGGCTCATTAGAATCAGGGCCGAAAGAGCCATACAGACCGAACTATCGAATCATTTCGCAAACTCGATCATTCTTGTTGACGGTTCCCTCAGGATGTCCGTGTTTGAAGACAGGGATCGCAGTATCAGGAAAATATCGGAAAGCTGCGTGCTGCGCAGAAATATCTTGATTGGAATTAGCAAGGGAACTAGGCTCAAGCCGGTTGAAAGAGCAGCCGCTCCCCTGCTCATGGTACCAGGGCCGGCTTGTCTCGATGTCGATGCAATCGTGAAAAGCCTGATCAGAAACACAGTCGGAACCAGCCTGATGGTCAGGTTCGATGCTAGCGGTCCCGTTCTGCGCACGGACATTCTCGCAGACGATAGCGAGGACGCGCTTGGGAAATTGGTCGGCAACGACATCGTGGCTGGAGGCTATCCTGAGACGCTCAGGCTCGCGCACTACATCTCGACTTTTACGAGCACAGAGATGACCTGCCTACGGAGTCACGTGCTGAATAATTATGACGTTTCAGAGTTAGCTGCTGAGGACATTCGACGGACTCTTCTTGGGTCGATCTCAGTATGAAAATCCTTTCAAAGAACGGCAATGAGCTGCTACTCCTCGCAATGAAGGAAGACTCTGCCATCAAGGGCGACTATTTGCTAGTCGAGGACAGGAACCGCAGCATGATAGTCCAGGTGTATGACGAAGAGTACCTTTCATCGCAGGCACTAGTCGAAGAGATTGTCAGGGAAGAAGTGGTGAACGCTTCAAGCACTGGCAGCCTTCATGATCCACTGAACATAGCCAGCCTCTCGCTCATGGTTAGAGACGCCAGAATTTTTCGTTCCAAGATAAGAGCTGCAGTCAACAGCGAAGGAAAGCTATCCAGCGATGTCACCTGGCTTCCATCCAGAGTCGAGTCCAAGATCAGAAGGCTGGCAATGAAGGAGCTTGATTCTATCCTCTGCAGGCAGGGCGTTTTTCCCGTCCCTCTTGGAAAGACAGGGGATGATGAGGATTTTGAAATTTACGCCGAGGACCTCGACGGCAAGCTCACAATAATTACTGGCAAGAAGGAATCAGGAAAGTCGCACCTCTCCAAGGTGCTTGTCAAGACGCTGGTGCAGCATGGTGCCTTTGTGGTGGTGTTTGACCTAAACAACGAGTATAGCGGGCTTGGGTGGAACCGTGATGGATCCCCATCTGTCATTAATGGCCAGGTAAAGGTCCTAGAGCCCGGAAAGACACTAAGATTTGGTCTAGACTATTGCGGCAAAGCTGCGATTTCTGCTATGCTAAGAAACGCGCTGGACATGCCTGCCGCATCACTCAGAGAGTTCTTTCGCATCTGGGACTGGCTTGTCAACAAGAACTCGCTTGGCATGAATGCTATTGGAAACGCCGTCAGCACCTGGAGCATCAATGAGCTAGTCCGCGACGCGCTTTTGTCCAGGTATCACGTGATACAGTCGTCCGGAATCTTTACAGACGGCGTGGGAGGCTTTGAACTTGAAAAGGCCATCCCTAAGGGCGGCTCGGGTTCGGGTCTCGTGATAAACATGGGCAACGCTTCTCCAACGGTGCGGCGAATGATTGTGGAATTGGTGCTAAGCAAGCTTGTTGACCTGCTGGAGCGCGGAACCATTCCGCCCGTTTTCCTCTTTGCAGAGGAGGCCCATCTTTACGTGCGTGATACGTACTGGGAAGACATTATTACGCGCATGAGGCACTTTGGAATCTATACGACGTTTATCACCAATCAGCCCGACGCAATTAGCGACGGAATCTACAGGCAGGTAGACAACATTTTCCTTTTCAACTTTACAAATGATGGCGACTTGGACAAGATTTCAAGAGTGTCGCTGGCCGACAACGACACCATCCGGTCCATAGTAAGGACGCTGCCGCAGCGTCATTGTTTGGCTATCGGCAAGGCTGTCTGCGACCTGCCGATGGTGATAAAGGTCGCGGCGGCTGAAGTAAAGACGATGGGAGAAACGAAAAAATTCTTTGGTAAAAAATGACCTAAACGATGGCACCCTGGCCGCGCTTTTTCGTCCCAATGTCTACGGCTTCAGAAACATTGGAGATGAATATCTTGCCGTCACCGGCTGATCCAGTGCTCGCAGTGTCCAAGATTGCCTTTACAACCTTTTCGACCTCCGAGTCTTCGACGACGGTCATTACGTTGGCCCTAACAGAGAACTCTGCGGCGAGCCTCTTTGTCCCTCTGCCTGTCTGTATCTGCGGCTTTTCTCCTCTTCCCCTGCCTTTCGCATCAAGGACGGTTGTGCCGCCTACTCCAGCTTTCTTCATCGCCTCGTTAACAGCGCTAATCTTCTCTGCCGCGACAATGGCCTCTATACGCTTCATGCCACGTTGTAAATAAAGTTCGAATATAAGGTTTTCAAACAATAACTCTATGGGCATTTAATATTACCATTAGTATCAAATCTAATGCAAATAACATAGAATTCAAGAATTTTATAGCTCAAGCGTAGAGAGGTTTGGTGCAGAACCGCCCGGGGAGAAGGATCACTGCTTTAGCTTTTTCTGCAAATAGATTCGCTTCATCCGGCTCAGACCAAACACCAGTGCGATCACGACCCCGAAAGCGATGGCCGCCTGAGCCATCGAAACCAATGTCGCGTCGCCCTGCCTTCCAAATAGATAGATGTCGATTGGAGCTACAAAGCCGACGAGAAACGCCGCCACTGCAAGTATCATTAGCCACATTCCCGTGACAAAGAGAGCAAGTCCAGAGATTCCCATTTTCTACCATCACGACTGCATCAGGATTGCATACTGGATGCCTATGGTAACAAAAGCAAGAACGGCAGTGAATATCGCCAGCTTTAATATCTTGTTTCCAATCTCTTTTTCGCCAAGAGGGCCCTCCGCGAGCATGAGCCGCACCAGGGTCGCAGGAGCGAGCTTGTCAGGCGACGCAGCCAGCCTGTAATCGTCCAGGAGCACCACGGGTCGTGCCTTTACCTGGCGGTGCTCGACTATTTTCTTTACACTGGCGAGGAAGAGAAAAGAATTCATGACAGCCGGCAAGAGTGCTATCACCCCGATTATTTCCGACCGGCCAGCTATGGCAAGCGCCCCGTACATCGCGCCAAGCAGGAGGGTCCCTGAATCTCCGGGGAAAATCTTGCTCGGGAACTTGTGATATTTGTAAAACGCCAGTGTTCCGAACAAAAGCGGAAGGCCCGCAAGAAAGACTTCGCTTTCTCCAAAAAGCGCGATGCTCGCCAAGAGCGGGATCGTCGATATGATGATAAAGCCGCTGGCGACTCCGTTAAGGACATCGATAGAGTTGATCGTGTTCCCGGTGATGGGTATGATGATAAAGATTAGCGGCACGTACAGCAGCGGTATGAATGCGCTGCCAAAGACCAGGTTGAGATTATTCCCGTACACCCCCAGAACTACGAGCGGGACGGCAGCGGCCAAGAGAGCGACTGGCTTGAACCATCCGGGCAGGACCCTGTTGTCATCAACATAACCCACGACAAAAGCGATAGCAGTGGTGATGAGCACGGCCAGCACAGCGGGGTTCAAAGTCGCGACATACAGTACTATTTCCGCTATCGCTATCCCGACCATTATCACCGGGCCAGCGGGCCTGGGCACATTCGGCTTGTTTGGTTTGTGAGCGTCAGGAACTACCTTGCCCTTGGCAGTTAGCGACTTGATTGCCCGTGGGGTGAGAAAGAAAACTGACAGAAAGGAAACAGCAGACACTGTAACCCCGTAAATTACAAAGAGTGTCCCATCCAGCATCTGTTATTGCTGCTCCGGCCTCTTCTTCCCCAGCTGATCTTTTAATTTTTCTGCTACTACCGGACCGATCTTTGATACGGCAGCAAGAGTCGCCTTAGGCGCCTTTGCTATCGACGCAATGGTGGCAAATCCTGCAGCATAAAGAGATCTGGCCCTGACCCTGCCTATCCCCTCAAGGGCAACAAGGGGCAGCAGCTCTTCCTTCACGCCGTACCGTATCCTGGTGCGGAGGTTATAAAGTTCTGGTAGCAAGTCTTCGCGCCGGACGAGCTTTGCAACTTCGTAAAGCGAGTAGGCGAGCCAGTCGCTAATCTCTACTATCCTGTGCATGTCGCCCGGCTCAACTCCCATCTTGTCGCTCAGTACTCTGTCGCCGGTTTCCTCGAGCCATTCGGCCAGCGCCCAAAAACTTCGCGAGCAGTCGTACTCGGTCATGGAATAGAGCGATTCTTCACCTCGCTTCTGAATCAACAAGCTTAGCTCCTCGAAATCCTTTTTGCGCAGCGAAAGCTTGGGGTAAAAGTCTGCGCTCTGTGTTATCAGGTGTAGGAAACCCAAGGTGTGCGACTGGCCGTCATTTTTCGAATCCACTCGCTGGAGTGCATTTCTAAATTCTACCGCGGTGAGCGGATCTATGTAGAGCAGAGAAGTTCGCTTACCAAATTCCGTGGCAATGTACCTATCGTTCTTGGATTTTACAAGCTCTTCTTGCTCCAGATATTCAAGCGCCGAGTCCACCTTGAAGGAAACGGTAGCGCTCCTGTACTGCCGTGCAAAAAGCGTGGCTTCGAATAGCTCGTGAATTTCTTGCTTTTTCATGCCCGGCATGGTGGCTATGGCGGCCAGCAGGTGGAACCGAACGGCCTTGTCGCTTGAAAGTTGGGACCTGATGGGCTCGGGACTTCCCATGACGTAATGGTCGTAGAGTTCGTCACCGCTTACGCTGGATTCACTCACAGCAATTACGGCTTCGCCGGCTTTGTCGTATTTCGGCCTGCCCGCCCTGCCGCAGAACTGCTTGTATTCAAGGACGCTTATCGGAACGCTTCCGCCGTAGTCAGAGTCGTACCGCAAAATGCTTGCGATCACCACCCTCCTTGCCGGCAGGTTGACTCCCGCTGCCAGAGTCGGAGTTGCCGTCAGGACCTTGATCACTCCACTCCTAAACGAGTCTTCCACGATTTTTCTGCTCGAGGGCCCGAGGCCTGCATGGTGAAATGCGACTCCTTTGTTCACGAGCTGTGCAAGTGTTTTTGTTAGCTCGGTGTCATCGCCCTTGCTCATGACATCAATGGAAGCCTTTGCCGCGAGTTCCTTTGTCTGCTTGTCAAGCAGCCGGTGCACTCCCTCGGCAGCCTTTGCGGCAAGCGAAACGGCGCGCTTGCGGGTCTCGGCGAATATCAGCGCCTGGCCTCCATTTGCCAGTGAGTCGATGGCGATATCGACAGCCGCGCCCCCTTGAATGCCCGAGCCTTCCAGCCTGATTTTCGTGTTGTCGCTGAACCTTATCACTCCGTAGTCATAGACACCCTCTAGCAGCTTTGTTGGTCTCCAGTCGCTCTCCACGGGCTCGCATCCAAGCCAGCTCGCGAGCTCGTCTGAATTGGCAACGGTTGCAGAGAGGGCTACTATCTGCGACTTTGGGTAGTGCCTCCGGATCTTTGTCAGCATCATTTCGAGCGTCGGCCCTCTTTCCCTTTCCCCGATTAGGTGGATTTCGTCTGAAACAAAGAGTCCGATTTCTCCAAGCCACTCGGCATTGTGGCGGAAAAGAGTGTCCATCTTTTCATTCGTGAGCACGATAACGTCTGCCTTTGCAAGTTCTTTGCCG
>JANWIX010000030.1 GCA_025449675.1 Nitrososphaera sp.
CAAGAGTTTTTGCAAGTGGTGAGTGGTCGTATATGTAGGTCCATTCATTAGGCCTGAAATAGAGGGGATCTGTTGCTGCTTGCCCTGGCCTCCAGCGCGGCACAAACATTGCGTCGTTTCCGTATACTGCAGAGCTGTAGAATGAAAGCGTATTTTTGAGAGAGTTGCTGGCCTGTTGATAATAATCACTGAAGGGGCTGTCAGAGTTGGCATTGCCCTGAGAGGCTTGGGCGGGCATCCCTGAGATGCCCAGGTCAACCGAGTGTTCCGCGAGCTCGAGCCAAAAATTTTCCAGCTCTTCTTCAGGGCGGTTGTTCTTGCATCCGGCTATTATTGCGGCATTGACTCCACCTATCGAAGTGCCCGAAACTATGTCGATCTTGATCTTGTGTTGCACAAGCGCCTTGTAAACGCCGCAGCCAAAGGCGCCAAGTGACCCGCCTCCCTGCAGCACCAAGACATTCTCTACGCGATTATCATTACTCATGTTACTCGATGGGCAAATGACCTAATTATGCGTTCTTTAGCGGCGCTGTCAGATGAACGGGCTTGACGAGATCCGCAACATCGACCCAGCAGCGCGCAATATTGTCCATAGAGTATGCCAGGTTAAGCACTGCAATCGTTGATTGATGGTTCCGAGATTCCGCGCTGGTAGCCATTCCCTTTACCGAGTTCATTAGCTTGTTGAACGCTTCGTACATCTTCACTACGCTGTTTGACTCTGACCGATTCTTGTTGACAAAGGCGGCTACCGATTTTTCCTGCATTTTTTCAATCAAAAGTCCGGCCTCGTGCACTTCGTCTGCGACCCTTGTGCGCGACAGATCCTGGATTGAAGCCGCAAGGTCTACGATGTTGTCGCCGGCTGTTTCAAGATGGTTCGCAGCGATCCTGTAGTCAAGGATGTCAATGTTGCTCAGGTTTAGCTTGCCTGCCAGTTTTTGATCCATCATCGCGCTCCTGATGAGTCTTACTAGAAGAAAATACTGCCTGTCGACTTCATCGTCTCTGCCGGTTATCACTCTGCGTATATTATTTTCATGAGACTTCACAGCTTCAAGCACGTCTCGGTACATTCCCGCAACTATCGAGCTCATCCTCCGGAGAATCTTCTCGGCATCAAGAGTGTTGGCGTCAAGCAGGAACTGCATCATGATGTTGAGGCCGTCCTCGTCAACGATCTCTAGCCCGACCAGCTTGCGCATGGCCTTTTTTATCCTGTCGGCGTCGTCAAAGGCAATCTGAAGGCTTCCCTTGATTCGTATGACGTCGTAGCCCAGCAAATACGCGCCATAAACTTGGTTGACCAGGGTGTCCATTGATGCAGGTGAGTAGGAAATAGTGACCTCCTTGATCTGGTCTGCCGCATCCTCCTCTGAAGGAAATATTGAAAGAGAGTTATCGCGGTTGACATCCACAGGCACTATGCTTCCTTTCCGAAGACTGTTGCTCTTTATCCATTGACTGGGCAGCGAGATGAGTATGCTGCTGCCGATTTTCTGCAGTCTTCTGGCGTACCTGACCATATATTGTTTATACCCATTTAAACTAATTAAACGATGTTTTTATATTTTGCGCAATTTATAACCTTGGTGTAGCAAGATGGCTTCAACGCTCATTGCAACGCCTGTTGCGATAGCTAAGGCGTTTAGCCCGGGCCACGTTACCGGCTTTTTCGAGATATCTCCCAGCCATGGAAACTATCTCTATAGAGGATCCAGGGGGGCAGGTTTCTCCATAGATAGGGGCATCGCAACCACGGTTCATGTATTCGATAGCAGCAAACCGGCTTATAGGATATCGATAAACGGGACTGTTTCAGAAAATGCCGAGGTATCGCGCTGGGTGCTCGAAGAATACCAAAGGCTTGCCAGCAGGCCGGGTTTTGTGAGTGTTGACCATGATGTGGGGCTACCGATTGGATTTGGACTGGGATCAAGTGGCGCGGCAGCTCTTAGCCTTTCTTACGCTCTTAACGAAGCGCTGAACACCAACTTGGACAGAGCTCAAGCTGCCCAGATAGCCCATCGCGCCGAGATCGCTTGCAAGACAGGACTTGGTACAGTCATTGCAGAGTTTGCGGGAGGCTTTGAAATGCGAACAAGCGCAGGAGCGCCGGGTATCGGAACTATTGACAAGATTGAGCTACGGGATTACAGAGCAGTTGTTCTTTGCCTTGCTCCAATTTCGACAAAGACGTTTCTTACCGGCCGGATGAGCGAGATAAATGGCAAGGGCGGCGTGATGCTGAGGAAATTGTCCGAGACGAGAAGCGTTGATGACTTTCTAAAGATGTCCTACGAATTTGCAGAGACTCTGGAGCTAACAGAGGGCATATGCAGGGGTCCCATCGCGTCCTTGAACGCGATCGGAATTGAAGCGGGTGTAGCCATGTTCGGTCATACGGTATTTACCCTTGTTCCTCGCAGCCGCGCCAAGGAAGCCAAGGAAGCCCTGAAGGGTTTTGGCGGAACACTTTTTGTCTGCAATCTGGACCCGCATGGGGCAAGAGTGCTCTAGCAGTTGCACGCGAGCGTCACAATACCACCAGATCATCCACGTGCAAAGTCCCTCTACATAAGGGAAAAACTTGTAGACGGATTCAGGCGCGGGCTGGTAGCACCGGAAGGACTCATCGCCCATGGCAGGGGCGAGGCCTACGACTACCTCATTGGCGAAAAGACAACTGGATTGGCGCAAAGGGCGATCAGGGCAGCAGCTGCGATGCTCCTGCTTTCCAAGCATCCCATAATTTCTGTCAATGGCAACGTCGCTGCCCTATGCGCGAGAGAAGTTGTTCGACTGGCGGATGCCACCGGAGCTGGCATCGAGGTGAACCTCTTTTACAGGACTGAAGAAAGAGAAGTTGCAATAAAAAAAGAGCTCATGCGTCATGGGGCCAAGCAGGTCCTCGGCGTGGGTAGCAGAGCGTCTGCAAGGATCCCCGAGCTTCAGAGCGAGCGCAGAAAAGTTGATCCAGCGGGAATTTTCATTGCAGATACTGTCCTTGTGCCGCTTGAGGATGGCGACAGAACGGAAGCCCTTGCGAGAATGGGCAAGAAGGTGATAACTATTGATCTGAACCCGCTATCAAGGACTGCTAGGGCTTCGCATGTCACTATTGTGGACAACGTGACAAGAGCGATGCCTGCCCTGGTTGATTCGGTTACCTCCCAAAAGGGCAAGAGCTCGATAAAGAAAATCGCCGAAGGATTCCACAATGACTCCAACTTGAGTCAATCGCTGAATTTGATCAGAGAGGGCATCTAGTTGGAGACCAAGAAAAAAGTCAGTGTCGCAGACATTTTAGGTACAAAGAACAAGGAAAAGATTGCTGTCCTAACCGCATACGATTATTCCACTGCACTCATATGCGACAGGGCAGGCGTAGACGTTTTGCTTGTCGGCGACAGTGCCGGCATGGTTGTGCTCGGCTATTCGAACACCGCGCCGGTGGGAATGCCTGAAATGCTCATGTTTTGTGGTGCAGTTTCAAGAGGTGCAAAAAAGGCAATGGTAGTTGGCGACATGCCTTTTGGCTCCTACCAGCCAAATCCCAGCATGGCGGTGGCAAATGCCGTGCAATTCATCAAGGCAGGCTGCGACGCGGTCAAGCTTGAAGGTGGCTTGGAGATCAGCAGTACTGTAAGGGCTATAGTAGACGCAGGGATACCGGTCATGGGCCATATAGGCTTGAAGCCCCAAACCGCATCACTCTGGGAAGGCTACAGGATGCAAGGAGGAACCAGGCTGTCTGCCAATAAGCTGATAGAGGATGCAAAGGCGCTGGAAAAGGCTGGCGCATTTAGCATTGTGCTTGAAATGGTGGCAAGTGAAGTCGCTATGGAAATAACGAAGAGAATGGCTGTTCCGACCATCGGGATCGGTTCCGGCGCCGGGTGCGACGGCCAGGTCCTGGTCCTGCACGACATGCTTGGCATCTATGAAGACATCAAACCCAGGTTCGTGAAGCGATACGCGGAACTCTCGAAAACCATAGTTGAGGCAGTCTCCCGATTTTCACAGGAGGTCAAGACCGGCAAGTTTCCCGAAGAATCAAACACTTTTCACATGAAACCGGAAGAGCTGACCGAATTAAGAGAAGCGCTGAAGGTGTCCAAGAAGAAATGAAGAAGCGACAACATCCGTCCAAGGAAATTACCGGGGCAGATGGATCGGAACTTCATGGAAGAAAGGTGGTACTCTGCATAACGGGAAGCGTCGCAGCCTACAGGGCAAGAGACATGGCCCGCCTACTGATGCGGCATGGCGCTGACGTTTACGCGGTGATGACAGAGTCTACTTCGTCACTACTTCTCACATCTGAAATGATGAAGTGGGCGACGGGAAACAATGTAGTTACAAAGCTCACGGGCGATCTGGAGCACATCGCGCTTGCGGATTACGGGATGTCTGACCTGGTGTTGGTTTATCCCTGCACTGCCAACACGATTGGCAAGGTCGCAAATGGGATAGACGATACCTCTGTCACTTCAGTCTTGAGCGTAGCCCTTGGCTCAAAGATCCCTATTGTCATTGCACCAGCGATGCACGAAGCGATGTACGAGAACAGGATAATACAGGAAAACGTGATCAAGTTGCGCGACATTGGAATAACTATCGTTGAGCCAGACATGGCAGAAGGCAAGGCAAAAGTTGCAGAGCCGGCCCAAGTTATCAAAGTAATTAGGGACATTCTTTCTCGCGGACCCCTCTCTGGAAAGAAAATTCTGGTCACCGCTGGCAGTACCGTAGAATATATTGATCCGATAAGGGTGATTACCAACACGAGCTCTGGGAAAATGGGCGTCGCTATTGCAGCGGAAGCAGAAAAGATGGGCGCAAGTGCGACTCTTGTTTATGGGCACGGCAGTGCGGATCCAGATGTCATCAACGGAAAAGTCGTGCGCGTCAATACGGCTGAAGAGATGCGCGCGGCGGTGGGCGCTGAACTTGCATCAAACTACGACATCGTGGTGATGGCGGCTGCTGTTGCAGACTACTCTCCGGCGCGAGCGTCAGACCGAAAGATAGAGACACATTCTGGCAGGATCGAGCTGACCCTTGAGCCGACAAAAAAAATAGTCGACGGAATCAAAAAGATTAGCAAGCACAGTCTGCTCGTTGCATTCAAGGCGGACTATGGCGTGTCCGAGTCTGTCCTGGCTGAAAGGGCGTTCAAGAAGCTTCAGGAGTGCGGCGCGGACTTTATCGTTGCCAACGACCTTGGAAAGAAGGGCTCTGGCGCAGGCTCTGATCAAAACCAAGTTCTGATTATTGACAAGAAAAAACAAATCATTTCGTTGCCGCTGCAAAGCAAGGCAGCAGTGGCCCTCAAGTTGCTGGAAATTATTGCCCATGCATACGATTCCAGATCCCAAAATTCTAACGGACGATAACCAAGTCCTTTTGGAATCTGTTGAGCACATCTGCCCGGCCATTATTCACGATGATGCTGTCTTCGATTCTAACCCCGAACCGATTCTCTATGTATATGCCCGGCTCCACCGTCACCGCCATGTTCGGCTTTAGTTCTTCAGCGTTTTTCATGCGAAGCCATGGCGGCTCGTGCACGTCCAGCCCGATGCCGTGGCCAGTAGAATGAATGAAGAGTCTTTCGTAGCCTCGTTCATGGATGAGGTCCCTGCATGCAGCGTCGACACTCCCGCATGTCGCACCTGCCGTGGCCGCCCTCAGGCCCGCCAGCTGCGACTCTTGAACTGTTTCATAGACTTGCCGCATCTGCCTAGTTGCCGAGCTCAGCGCAAAAGACCTAGTGGCGTCTGCTATGTAGCCGGCATGCCGCAAGGTAAGGTCCACCACTATCATGTCGCCCCTACGAAACTTGCGGCCTGTCACTTCGGCGTGTGGCAGAGAGCCGTTGGGCCCACCTGCGATTATCAGCGGATTTAAAGTCGATTTGTATGACGGAGGATTTGCCCCCATCTTCATCGCCTCGTACACAAGCTTTGCCTGCAGATCACGTTCTGAAAGTCCAGGCTTGATTTCTTCTGCACAGATCTCGTAGAGCTTGTCGAGGATCTTTGCCGCCTTGGAGATGACCTTTATCTCCATTTCGTCTTTTATTCTTCTTGTCTTGAAGAATGGCTCGGTGTCAACTACTATGTCGCCGCCATGCTTGCGGACTGATTCAACCGTTGAATAGTCGCTGCAGTCAGTACACGACTTGTGGCCACTTATCTCTGTGGCAAACGTGGAAATGAGTTCGCTTCCCCTTTCAGTAGAGACGACTTCGCATTCAATCGATGCCTTTTCTGCTCGAGAGAATTCCAGCTTTGGAGCTATCAGCTTTGTCCCGTTCTCGGTGCAGATGGCTATCGCCTCCCCCCAAAATCCCGTGAGGTAAAAGACGTTTTCCGGTTCAAAAGCCGCAACGGCGCTACAGCCCGCGTCTTTGGCGTGACGGAGGATGGAAGTACGGCGATCCTTCATCATTGACAGGGAGGCTTTCATCTTAGAGTGTAATTAAATATTCGCACTCTTTTTCGAAGCGCGCTTGCCGTCGTATCCACCTCACTGCACCAGTCCTTCGCGGAAACCCGGCTGGTGACGTTTGCATCGGTACAATTTCCTCACAACTTGTAAATCAATTTAAATAAGGCTGCACGCCCGCTTTTCACAAGATTACAGCATGGAATATCTTGTTATGCTTCCCGGTCCAACTAACGTGCCAAATAGGGTGATGAACGCCATGCTCGCGCCTGTGATAAACCACAGAAGCGAGGATTTTCGCGAGTTATACAAGTCTGTAGTTGAAAAAACACAAAAGGTCTTCATGACATCCAATGACATCGTCCTCCTTACGACTTCGGGAACGGGCGCCGTAGAGGCCTCGGTTGTAAACCTCATCAAGAAGGGTGACAAGGCGCTAATTCCGGTCAACGGGGAATTTAGCACGCGTCTTGCCGACCTTATAGACAGCTGGGGAGGCCAGGCGATCAGGATAAGCGCCCCGCCCGGCGAAAACCCTCCATATGAAAAATTCGAGCAGGCCTTTGACGATCATAAAGATATCAAGGCGATATACGCGGTTTACAACGAAACATCGACTGGCACAACCATAAGGTACATGGACAAGTTAGGTGAGCTGGCTTCAAGAAAGGGGGCGTTCTTTATAGCTGACTCTGTTTCGATCCTAGGAGGCGACGAACTCCCGGTGGACAAATGGAACATCGATATCTGCCTGACGGCCTCGCAGAAAGCACTCGCGGCTCCGCCCGGCGTTGCGCCGATATCCATAAGCAAGAGGGCAAAAAAGTACATGCAGGAGAATCCTCCTCCAACTCATTACCTCAACTTGAAGCGCTACTTCAAGTACTATGAGGAACACTTTGAAACGCCGTTTACGCCGGCACTGCCGCTCTTTTACGCATTCAGGGAGGCACTCGACATGGTGCTTGAGGAAGGGATGGAGAACAGGATCAGGAGACACAAAGTATGCGCAGATGCCTTTTATTCCGGACTGAGCGCGCTTGGCCTGACTCCGTTTGCAAAACCGGATGCAAGAAGCAGCGTGATAATCGCAGTCAACTATTTGCCTGGAATGGACGACAAGAAATTCCGCGGCCTGCTTTCAAGTGAATTCAGGGTGCTGGTTGCCGGTGGATTTGGCGATCTCAAGGGCAAGGTCTTCAGGGTCGGCTCGATGGGAGAAGTGGGACGTTACCATGTGATGAGGACTATCTCATCCATTGCGTCGGCGATGAACATCCTAGGAATAAAGACCAATCCAGAAGCTCCAGCTGTTGCGATCGATAGGCTGAAGGCCCTGAATTGACTTTTTTCCAGCTTTCTATCAAGCTTAATATATGGTGGAGCGATAGCGAGATTCCATGCCTTTAGAAAAGGGTTCTCTCGTACTAGTTGACTATACTGCTAAAGTCAAGGATACTAACGAAGTTTTTGAAACGACCCGGGAGGAAGAAGCGAAAAAGACAGAGTCGTATGATCCTACTCGCAAGTATGAACCGCGCCTAGTTTCAGTTGGTGAAAGCTGGGTGCTGAAAGGTCTTGACGAGGCGCTTGCGAATGCCAACGTTGGAGACAAGATGAATGTGGAAGTAAAGCCGGACAAGGGCTTTGGTGATCGTGATCCAAGCAAGGTCAGGATGATCCCGCAGCGCAAGCTGGGCGACAAGGCAGACGAGGTATCGGTTGGAGACGTTATTGAAGTGGAAGACAGGACTGGAATAATTCGATATGTAGGCTCTGGCAGGATTCAGGTGGACTTTAATCACAGGTTCGCGGGCAAGACTCTTTTTTATGACGTTAACGTAATCAAGAAACTTGACACTGACGATGAAAAGGTTCGCGGCCTTGTAAGGAGAAGGCTGGGACTCGACGATAGCAAGGTCAAATTGACACTGGCAGTCCCTGATCTGGAAATCGAACTGCCAGAAGAGACATATCTTGCGGAGGGTTTGCAAATCATAAAGCGGGCGGTCTCAAATGACATCTTCAAATTCGTCCCCGGAGTGAAGAATGTAAAGTTCGTTGAGAAGTACCAGCAACCGGCGCCACCTGCGGAGCAAAAGAAGGCAGAGCAGCCAAAAGAGGCTGCAACCACTGAAGTAACCCATTAAAAAGGGGAAAAGGTTATTATAGCAAAATTGCCAAAAAAGGCTGTATGGAAAGTGCTCAACAGAGTCAGGCAGTAACGATATCTCCAAAGGCAGCCGAGAAGGTTGCCGAGTTCATGAAGCAGGAGGGCAACAACAGCCTATACCTGAGGGTATATGTTTCGGGCGGCGGTTGCGCGGGCCTGTCATATGGCATGGGCTTTGAAGAAAAGGCCGATGAAGATGACAGAGTCGTTGAACAGAACGGAGTAAAGTTGCTACTTGACAGCTACAGCCAGAGGTACCTTAGAGGCGCGAATATTGACTACATCGAAAGCCTGATGGGCTCCGGCTTCAAGATCAACAACCCCAACGTGACAAAGAGCTGCTCGTGCGGACATTCGTTTAGCACAGAGTAGGCGTCTTTCTTTTATCGTTTCAAAGGTCAGCCCGGGCTGTAAAATTTTTGAAAAAAAGAAAGGGACTCTTACGGCCAGAGTCCGCGTATCTTTATCGCTTCAACTACCCTGTTGACAGCTAGTAATGTGCTAGCCTTGCGCATGTTCACTCCGTATTCTTCATGTGTGTCATAGACGCCAAGGAATGCCTTTGTGATGTTGGTATCCAACATGTCGTTGACCTCCTTCTCTGACCAGTACTGCCTTCTCAGATTCTGCAACCATTCGAAGTAAGATACAGTGACCCCTCCTCCGTTTGCAAGTATGTCCGGGATTACCAGCGTTTTGTTCCTGTACAGTACGTCGTCTGCTTCTGGCGTGGTCGGACCGTTTGCTGCCTCTGCGACGATTTTCGCCTTGACTTTTCCTGCATTCTTGCTTGTTATCTGGTTTTCAAGCGCAGCAGGTATCAGGATCGTGCAATCTGTTTCAAGAACTTCTTCGTTGCTGATGGACTTTGCGCCAGGAAAACCTACGACGGACCCAACCTTCTCCTTGTGCTTTCTCAAAGAAATAATGTCAATGCCGTTTTTGTTGTATATGCCGCCTTTGGAATCTGATGCCGCGATTACTTTTGCAC
>JANWIX010000031.1 GCA_025449675.1 Nitrososphaera sp.
GCCGCCGCTGCCGCCCATGCCCATGCGGGCCATGGTGCGCCGGCGCAGATAGAATGAAATGGCAATGAAAATGCCGATTGAGGGAATAATGCCCCACCAGCCAAGGAAATAAGTCAGAGTCAGGCTTATGGCGAGAGAAACCATTATCCATGCCATCTGTTGACCTATCCAGTTCAACTAATTGTCAATCCATATTGGATTCTTTCTTTTATTAAGTTTTCCAGCTTAGTACGGTATAAAACGAATAATATGTCAAGAAACATGAATATGAAACGTAATAAAGCTCCGTTTCACATAGCCGGATGTTGCCAAAGCCAGGAGCACCCTCGATATTCATACTGTGTGAAACCTGCTTTTGGTGTGCCACGTACCTTGACAAGACCAAAGTCACCGATAGATGCCCAAAGTGTTCAGCCGGCATACTTTCGAGCTTTCCCATCATGCCTGACGAATCTTTTGTTTTTGGCTACGACACGAAACGGGGAGTCGAGCTGGACTTTGCCCGGCGCAAATAGTGGCTTTACAGCGAATCTACAATCTTGATCTCCAGGCTGTTGCCGTTTCTGTCAAAAGCTCCGAGCGTCTCATCCTCGTAGGGGTGGCTAATGATGATCGACACAAAGCCGGTAAAATAGTTGAGGTCTTCAAGTGACGGCCTGTTAGAACCACCGGGGTGGGAATGCGCGGTGCCCACATGGGGTATCGTGTACGGCAGGTCGTGAATCGCAAAACCAGAATAGAAAGGGCCGCTCTCGGCAAACGGTGGTATTACCAGTCCATCGACAACGATCTGATCTTTGGTGCTCTTGCCGCTTAGCACCAGAATCGCCTCGTTAGGATGATGCGTCTTGGCCCAAGTGATAATTCCGTCTGCTGCCTGCCTTGTTATCGTTACGAACCTTTTCGGCTTTTGCTTGCTTTCGGCGGCCACTTTGAAATTTCTTGATGCGACCTTTATTTTAGTATTGGCAGGCGCGAGCCGGCTTGATCCGGAAAAATGCAAGACAAATTCCCGATAACGATAATAACCTCCCGTGCGATATGATATCTAGTCCGATGATGACGACGGCATGTTATTGAAAAGAGAAAGTGACGCTGGTAACAAGATCATTGTCCGCCGCGGTGCGGTTTCAAACGACAAGGACGGGACTCCACTTCTGATAAACAACAAGGGCGAAGCCTATAGGGTGAATGACACGGCGATATCTTTATGGAACATGTGCAATGGCATCAGCTTTGACGATCTGCTGCATGAAGTGATGCGTATCTCAAACGACGATGAAAACAGCGTAAGAAAGTCGCTCGAGCAAATGATACGGCAGTTTCACAAGATATCTGTAATCGAGCTAAAAGAGATGAAGAGCATCAGCGCTGTCCGCAAATCTGGAAAGCGAACATGACAAGCCCCGAAATTCTTCCGCTGCGCCTGTAAGGATAAAAGTTGTTTGTCAGTTTTGGCATTAATTCATGCTTTAGCTCCGCCGCCTCCTGCTTCGAGGCGGGCATCTTTGCGAGGCGGTCTCCGAGTATCGCGCCCCATGGAAGCTGCGGAAGCGAGTCCTTCTTGCTGGCGAGCATCGACACAACCCTGTTGGGATTTTCCCTGTCAAGAACTATGGAGTAGTTGTAGTCATCATTTTCGCCAAACGGGTCAGGCAGAGTGTAGTGGTCAACGTGGGCATACTCGTTGAACCTGTCGCGCATGGAATCGGCGAGTCCCGCCGCGATCGCAATGTCGGACATTGAAAGTTTTCTCACTTCTTCCACGGTAGGAAGTCTTATCGATGTTGCGAGCACAGCTAATAGTCTGACTCGATCATTATATATAATTTCTAATTCATTGTGCGACGCGATAACGCATAAATTGCAATAGCAGATCAGACAAAAGTGCCGGGGTACCCAAGCTAGGTAAGTCAACATTGGTAGACCCTAAAAGGGGTCAGCCTCGAGATCGTAGGTGCAGGGTATGACGCGCCAGCTGATGTCCTTCGGGACTCGAGGGTTCGAGTCCCTCTCCCGGCGCTCTATTCAAGATTATGTTGCAACACATTAAGTATTGTACAAAGCCGAACAAATCTAGAAACAAGAAAAAATGCTCACGTAAGGAATGGGAGAATCAAGCTTCACCTATTCTGAAAGTCTAGAGACGATGCATTCCGAGTGCAAAAGTATCTTGCCGCCATGCAGTTGACCATCAATCAAGTTCACGTATGCGCAAACAGGAGTCCCGGGGATTACTTTGTCCTCATTAATTGGAGCTTGGCAAGTCTCCTCTCCTGAATCTCCGCATCCGAAAAATATCGTACTTTCATCAAGCTTTACTCGCACTATCTGGGGATCTTGGCCAGTTCCAGAGCCGGCTTCATCAATAAGCAACTGTTCACCACTTACTTCAAAGACTTTACCAAATACCAGCAGTAGGCCACCATATTCAGGGTCTTTTGGCGCGAGTGTGGGAATGAGAAGCGTAAACATGACAGCAACAGCGCCAATAAGGATACCAATCGCCAAATTAGGATAGTCTAGTTTCGTATGTCTTCACCTACGGGATCACAACATTTTCTGTATTTGGGACCTATTGTCAAATTTAGCAGCCGGGATTATAAAAGAAAGAAAAGAAGGATGGATTCGCAGACAGAGTCTATCTTACATCCATGGGTCGATCCTAGCATATCGCAAAGTAGTTCCATAGGATGGCAACGGTTCCCAAAACTCAGTGCGCCACTATAGATCACAAACGACATAAAGTATAGAAACATCATCTCAAGAACTACGTAACCATGATTACTTCACAGGGCCATTCAATCGACAGTCAACCAAAGTCACCAACTGCGGATCCGAAACAGGAAATGCACGTGTCGCCTCCTTACTATAGGCATTACGTTCGCCAGCAGCATGCCTGCGGGAAATGCTCCCAGGTCTTCACGAGCGCCAAGGGCCTGCAGGATCACAAATTCGCGATTCACTCGTACTAGGAAAATGGCCGGCACCATGTTGACTCAAGACAGCGATGCCGGCCGGGGGAGAAAGGGATGAACGGGTAATGGACATCCAGTCTCCTTCAGTCGTAAGCTTAACCTCTAGTATGTAAACATGGACGTAAGTTTCTGCCCGATTTTATGTCACTCAAATTACATGGTACGGGCTACGTTTTGTTCTGCAGATTAGAGCCTTATGACATTCTTGGCTGCGAATCTAATGTCTTCTGGCTTGATGGTCTTGCGTCCTGCATGCACTGAGAGATCCACTGCCTGCTTTGAGATCCTCCCGGCAACTTCTTCCAAAACCTTTCTGAGCTCGTCCGCAGCGTCATCACTCACCCTTTCCGCGCCAGATTTCTTCATTACTCGGTACATTGCCGCAAGGCCAAATTCAGGATCGGAAGACATGAGTCGTTATCTGATACAGCCAAGTTAAAAGTTTACTTTGCGACGACAATATTCCGTATAGTCGCTCCACACAAGACATAGGGTTTATTTTTCTCGCAAGTACTGGTCAAGGCAGTCTTGCCGCTCTATGATGCGCACATACACCTTACGGACAAGGAATATTCTGACTACATCGAGCGGATCATTACGGGCTTGCGGGCGATGAATATCGTGGCATGCTCTGTGACCGTTGACATTGATACGACGCTAAGGAGCTTTTCACTTTTCAACCAGCATCGCGACATAGTCAAGCAATTCGTTGGAATACACCCGGAAGCAGCAGCAGAGGACATAGGGCGATTCAAAGAGATCTTTGGTGACAATCTCAAATACATTGACGGGGTGGGAGAAATAGGTCTTGATGGAACTTATGCTGAGAAAGGGATCGCTTCACTATCGCGTCAGAGTGATGTCTTTAGGACGATGCTCGAACTGGCAGAATCCGCCGGCAGGCCTGTTTCCATACATTCAAGAAAATCCTTGGACGACATTTTGGAAATTCTTCCTTCGTACAGGTTAAGGGGAACACTGTTGCACTGGTTTGCAGGTGGCAAGAAACAGCTGGCACGGTCCGCTGACATGGGTCTCTATGTGTCATACGGTCCTGTTCTAGTTTACTCTGAAGAAAAGAAAGTGCTCTTGAAAAACACTCCGAGGGACAGGCTGCTGGTGGAGACTGACGGACCTGTGAGATACGCAAAATGCTTTGAAAATCTGCCAGCTATGTCAAGCTCTTTTCTGGTGAGTGTAGTGTCAGCCGCCTCGTCAGTACTCGACCTATCGTACGACGAGACTTGTTCTTTGATTGAAGCCAACACTTCTGCATACTTGTCGGTTGCGTAGGCAAAGATAAAATAGCCTTTGTCTTGCCTTTTCTGATGGATGAATAGGATAAAGCGCATTTCCACAGAGCTATTGCAAAAGCACTCCGAAAAATTTGGGCTTGAATTTGACGCTAACAAGAAGGCTATCAACGACCTTGCGATCGTGAGGTCCAAGGTACTGCGCAACGAGCTGGCGGGATACATCACTTCACATCTTCGCAAAGAGTCGGCTCAGGAGAAAGCCTCAATGGCTGCGAGCGAGGACGCTGAAGAAGGCTCTGACGACGAAGCAGAAGAATAGCGGTAATGATAACGATACGGCTTCTTGGCGGGGCCAAAAAGGCAGTCGGCGGCAAAGCCTCACTTGAGCTTGAAAAGTCAACTGCTTCGGTTCTAGAAATTCTCCGGTTTCTGCAGGACCTTGCGGTCGAGCCCAGGCTGCTGCGGCGGGAGAATCTGATAATCGCGATAAACGGGGCGGATTCCTCCGCGCTTTCGGGCAAAGATCCTGTAGCAAAGAGTGGTGATGTGGTGACCATAGTAACTGTCGTCCATGGCGGCTCTGCCCGAAGGGCCAGGAGAGCAATTGTGGTGAAAGGTGCTGCACCAATGTCATCGAGCATGGATCCGGGACAAGTGATCGACGGGATGCGTGAAGCGCACAGGAGTTTGTCTATACAAATCATGGCCGCAGATGCCGTCTTTGGATTCGAACACGCGCATCGAATTGCCCAGATGGCACTCGAAGCAGAGAGCAGAAAAATCATGCTTGCAAAAAGGGTAGAGACTGATTTGTTGTTGCGATTGGCCTGCACCAACCAGATCTCAGAAGCCATAGCAAGGGCGGGTTTGAAAAAAGGCAAGTCCGCTTGCATAGTCGCTTTGTCAAGCGGGCGCGAAAATCGCGACTTTGAAAAATGGCTGCAGAAAGAATTTGAAGTGGACGATTCTGCTCTGGAACAAACTATGAAGAAGAAAACTGGATTATCCAAGATGCTCGGAATTAGCGCCAGTTGCGGAAACGAATACCTGTTGGACTGTCTCGTCGAAAGGGCCGCGATATTGGTGAACTGATTCTATTCATTGCCGTTTTTCCTTTATGGCGCTAAAAGTCTGCTGCGGCGTTATCACTGAAATGCCCGTCTGTTTACCCAGGACCTGCACGAGAACGACCCAGTCCGGGTTTTCAAGGTCCACCTTGCTCTGAATCACTTCGGCTACCGAACTGATAATCTCGCCTGAAGTAATTGGAGAATGCCTCTTTTCCACGGTTACTCTGAACTTGTCTGTACTCCCGATTCTGCTCGCTAGTTCCGCTGAAGCGTGTCTGATGCTCCGAAGATCAGTGGCAACTACCGCCTGTATGGGCAGCACTCTGAGGATGTATCGAATCTGCCAGGGGTCTGATGATGTGAGATCCTTCAATTTGGCCACAACGTCGGTGGGGCCAATACTGGTGTTGGCAAGCAAAATCCCCTTGATATCCGTGATTTCGCATTCAGAATCCGGATCTCCAAATTGCTCTAGCAGGTTCAGTATTTCGTCCTGGGCTTCCTCCTCCCTGAACCTGTAGGTCGAAACAACAAGGTTGAAATCCTTCATCTCGCAGCTGATCCTATGACCCGATAGATTTCAGGAGACTTTATTGCCCCTTCTCTAACAACGCGGCCGCTGGTCGCGTCAACTATTGTTGATTCGATTCCTTTCTCAACCCTGCCGCCATCGAGCAGTATCTGAAAACCGTCCAAGCCAGAATCGACTACTTCTTGGGCAGAAACAGGAGACTTTTTTCCGGAAATGTTAGCACTCGTGCCGACAAGCTGCCTGCACTTGCTCAGCAACAAGTTGATGCATCGCCCTGCTGGCACCCTGAGGGCAACGCTGTTGCTACCCGCCAGCATAGTTGGCGACAGCCCTGAGCCCGCGATAAGGGGGGCAACGATGGTCAGCGCGCCAGGCCAGAACTCTTTGGCAAGCAGTTCTCCGTTATTCCCCAGAGATACCAACTTTCGTGCAATGCTAATGTCATGAACTAGGAGCGGAAGGGGCTTTTTTTCGTCTCGCCCTTTAATCTCAAATATCCTTTTCACGCCAGCTTCGTTAGCAGGATCACATCCGATGCCATATACCGTGTCTGTGGGAAAGACCACCACCGCACCATTCTTGATGGCTTTGGAGCACTCGCTTATCCCGCTTTCAGTACATGGGATTGTCTTGAATGTGGGCATTTTGTTCCCTAGCCAAGCCTTACTATGGCGGCAACTTGCTTTGCAGCGGCCCTTTTCAGCTCATCGCGCACAGCCCTCGCCAATTGTTCAGGCGCCGTAAGGCTCGAAAAATCCATTAGTTTTATCCCATCAAGAATGTGGACCTGCGGTGCCAGGTCTCCACCGTCCGCCCTGTGCTGCCGCAGCAGAACGTCTACTCTGTCTGCGACGTCTTCAGGGGAGCCGTTGAAAATGGCAGCATTGTCGACGGAAAGCCTTACACGCCCGTACTTGTCAAGCACAAGTACCGGCTGCTTGCGCGATTTGAGAAACAACTTTTTCTTGCTCATCTCGCAGGCGAAAATGTGGTAGTTTTTCATGTCAAAAATCCGCTGCACGCCGTTGTTGATTCCAAAGAGCTCACAAGCGAGGACGTGCGCCTCTTCTTCATTGATCTCTTGTGCATTGGTCGTGCCGATGTCAAGTGACACATTTCCCGTAGCTGTCACCCGAAGAACCGAGCGCTCGCTTACGTACTCGGACTGGATGGTTATCGATTCTGGCAGAGCACCTCTATCCAGCGCCGCTTTTTTCACCTCTTCAGCAAGCTCTGTGATATCTTCAGGGACGGGGTTGGTGACTGTCTTTTCCACCTCTTCGTGGATCATGGCTGCGGCGACTCCGATGGAGGAAATAACTTCTGCGTGCTCTGCAATCTTGTGCTGTAGCTGCAGTTTTCGCGCAACATACGGCACCAAGACAGAGGCGCCCCCGCCGCCCCCGACAAATACCGCCCGTTCTTTTTTCAGCTTGTACTCCTTTATCATTGGTTCAACTATCTCGAGGATTTTTTTTGCAGATATTTCAAGAATCGATGAGGCTGCGGCTTCCATCGTTGTGCCTAGCCTGGCTGCTAGTATGGATAGCGCCAATTTTGCGGAGACCTCGCTCGACCTGGCGTAATCGCCAGGTGGCACCATTCCCAGGGCGTTGGCAGCGCATGTATTTGTTATCGCGAATCTTTTGCCTCCGCCGGTCTCTATGGCGACATAGTCTATGGGGTCGCCTTCCCTGGGCATGAAGGTGATAATCTGTCCTCCTTCAAGATCCTCTGGCAATGCAAAACAGGAATAAGGGAGGCCGGCAATGTGGGCAGACCTCGGGCCCACATCGGTGATCTTTCTGCCGGACCATCGGACAAGTGATCCTCCGGCCACGCCTGCAACCCTGACGTCCAGAGACCTGATGCATGTCGGATGCTGCATTATCGTGACGTACCTGACCTCAGGTTTGCCGTCTTTTATGACGCAGACATTAGTTGAGGTGCCTCCGACTTCGATGAATACTCCGTCGATCACACGCAAGTGCAAGAGAGCGCCGGCAACACTCGCTGCTGGTCCGGACAGGACAGTAATGATGGGCTTGCTCTGGAACGTTTTCATGTCGGTGACACCGCCATCACCTTTCATGATGAGCACCGGGGCACTGATGCCCTGGTTGCGGACAGCTGATTCGACAAACCTTGCAGTAGCTATCGCCTTCGGAAGTATTCCCGCGTTAATCGCGGCCGTAAGTGTCCTAATTTCAAGTCCGTATATTCCGGTAAGTTCGTGGCCAGCGGTAGCGGGAACATCGGACTTTGACATCACGAACTGCTCATTACTGGGGTCGTCTACGCCGTAGGCTTCGCTGACCACGATGACCTCCGCTCCCTCTGAGCTGAGCTCTGACATGATTTTCTGCACCAGACTGTCATCGAGGTATTTTGAGGTGTCCAGAAAACGATAGCACGTTCGCAGGTACTTGTTTGGCGCCAGTTCGACATTCTTGACATTTGTGCGTTTGACCACATTTGATTTTTCAAGCCCAACGCCCATACCAACTATTCCAACCTTTGCCGTGTCGCCTTCCAAAAGCGCGTTTACGGCCTGCGTCGTGCTATGAGATATCAGTTCGATTTCGGAATTTTCTATCGCGTGCGATTTCATCAGGGACCCCAATGCGTGAATGATGCCCGTTGATACGCCTTCGCTTGAAGAGTGGGTTGTCGGTACTGTCGTCTTGCCAATTATCTTACCCTGCAGCATGTCTATGGCAACGGCTTTTGTGAATGTACCTCCCACATCGATTCCGACCCTGATTCTTCTCTGCATTAGTTAGGCAAACCTAATTGTCAGGATGAAGCAATTTAAACTATTTCGCTTAGGGTTCTGTTAACCTGCTGGTCGATGGCTGTTGGCTTGCACTTGGGTGGATTTGGGGCCCCGACACTCTACATTCTCGCCCTTGCTTCGACAGGCCGGATATAGTCATGTTGTCGCCCTAGAGCTCGACAGACCCTGGATTAAGCTGAGGAATTAACAAGCACTTTATTACTCCTTTCAATCTTGCCTAGAATCAGACGCAGATTAGATTTGAGTTCTAACGATGATGAACATAAGTCCGACCCTTCTGTAAAACCAGAAAGCGGTGGAATGCGCAACGTTACTGCGCTAGGTCTAGTCAGCTTTTTCACAGATTTTTCGACAGAGATGGTCTTGGGCGTTCTGCCATTCTTTATCGTCAGCACACTTGGAGCTTCGAGGGCATTACTTGGTGCCATCGAAGGCTCGGCAGAGCTCACAAGCTACGCCTTTAGAATGATCTCAGGCTCGCTTTCTGACAAGACTGGAAAAAGAAAGGCCTTTATCCTTGCCGGTTACGCCGCCTCTACAGCGAGCAAGCCTTTTTTCGCAGCAGCTTCTGGCTGGCTTGATGCCTTTCTGGTCAGGACGGGTGACAGGGTGGGAAAAGGCATCCGAACTGCTCCAAGAGACGCCCTCATCGCAGACTCGGTACCTATATCGCGCGTAGGTCGAGCGTTTGGATTGCATCGTACGATCGACCAGCTCGGCGCTATAGTTGGGCCGGCCGCGGCGTTTGCTCTTTTACAGGTCATTGATATAAGAGGGATATTCCTTGCTTCTTTGATACCTGGTGCCATTGCACTCGTAATCTTGATATTTTTTGTCAAAGAAGTTGCCATCAGAAAAATCGACAAAGAGGCAAGACCGAGCATTTTCAGAAATATTGGAACGCTTGTCAAGGGAAACAAGCCGCTGGTCTTTCTGCTAATAGTTGCAGGAATCTTTAGCCTCGGCGCGTTCAATTTTTCATTCATCCTCGTTAGAGCCTCAGACTTGGGTGTGGACAAGAACTTTATCCCGCTCGTTTATGCGGCAATTAATGTGACCCACGCTGCAATTGGCATCCCTTCAGGGATCTTGGCTGACAGGATTGGCAAGGAAAAGATGCTGATAATAGGCTATTCCGTCTTTTTGGCATCCACACTTCTTATGGTCATCCTCGCAGAAAACGCGCTCTATGCCTATGTCCTAGCTGCGGTCTTTGGGTTGTATGCAGGCATCTCAGAGACCGTACAGAGGGCGATCATTCCAAGATACGTTGTCTCGGAATTGAGGGGAACCGCATTTGGCCTGTACAATCTCGTAATCGGAGTATGCTTTTTCGCTAGCAACGTTGCGTTTGGGTTCTTGTGGGATAGCTTTAGCTTGGCAGCTGCTGTATCTTATAGTGCAATATTTACGGTATTTGCAATTTCTGGCATGGCTGTTTTCATGCGAACGTATGCCAGCGCAGCAGGTAAGATCAGCCAATCATAGCAAGTCTTGCATCACTCTAATTCACCACTCCATGACCTGACATCAACGCCAACCTATTTTCACCCGAATTTTCACCAGTGTCAAAATCTTGACGTTAACTTGCATATCGGCTAAACGTAAATTATCTGGCCGACAGTTATTGTTAGTCATCTGTCCCAAGTGGCTGTAGAATCATCCGGAAGCCAGCCCTTACCGTTGCACATGTAACATTTCGAATCAGGCTGAGGGGGTAAAGCCTGCGGGATAAATGTGCCAGTTTCGCTCAGTCCCGTTCCCATGCATCTGGGGCACATCTTTGTCATCCTGTTGAATTTTCTTGGACGAAGTTGCTTTTTAGGATAGCCGCCAATGGAGTCTTACTATTCCTAAGAAAACAGCTCAAGATGACTTTACTACTATCCGCTCACCGACTCTCAGGCCCGCGACCTTTAGCTTCTTTTTCGGATGCATCAGCTGGAAGTGGTGCTTGTATTCCTTGTCGTCATAGAATGCCAGATGGCAGTTTGGACAACCGCCAGAATTCTTTCATGGAGTCAGGAACGGACAGGAATTATGAATGAAATCTTGTCTATCGTTATCTTATCTACTGCGACCTAGCCTTTAGCCACTGGCCTACTTTTGGAAGCACGTTGTTCTGAGAATACAGGCTTGCTATCAAGCCCACGTGGCCGGTGTGGAAGCGCATCAACCGCTTGTCAACGCTTGAGACCATGTCGTTAAGTGGCGCGCTGCATTGTGGCGAGACAAGGTGGTCCTCGTCGGCGACAATGTTCAGGAGGGGAACCTTGATCTTTGACAGATCGATTACCTCATCTCCGAGCTTAAGCTCATTCTTCACAAACAGGTTCTTTTGATAAATATCAGCTATCCACTGCTTGAATGTCTCTCCGGCAATTGGAGGAGTATCGTAAAGCCACTTTTCGATTCGCAAAAAGTTGCCGACAAACGATTCGTTATCGATGTTCTGTACCAGGTTAAAGTACTTGTTAACGCCCTGCTTGAATGGCTTCAGGATAGAGTAGCACGCGTAGAGCTGCTCTGCGGGCAGGTTTCCGACAATGTTCACCATCTTCTCAACATCCATGTGCTTTGCAATGTTTCCAATAACCGTCGTGTCTTTTTCAGTATCAACCACCGGGGCAATCACCGCCAGGTTTCGCACTTTCTCTTGGTGTAGCGTCGTATACATCGCCGACATGCTCGCGCCCATGCAGTAGCCATGGAGCGTCAGCTGGTCAACCTTGTTTTTCTTTAGGACAATATCGACACAGCGGTCCATGTCGCAGTTAACATAATCGTCAAATGAGGCGTACTTGTCGGCCGTGGTCGGGGTTTTCCAGTCGATAAGGAAGACGTCAAATCCCTGGCTCAGCAAGCTTCTCACCCAGCTCTTGTCTGGCTGCAGGTCGAGCACGTATGACTTGTTTATCAGCGCGTAGGCAACTAGGATCGGAGTCTTTGCAGTCTTGCTAACCATCTGCTGGTAGTGCAAAAGTTTGTATGTTCGAGTCTCCTCGAGTATCTCGTGCGGGGTCTGCCCTACCTCTACATCGCCAGCGGTGTGAAGGATTGACCTTGTCTTCTCGAGCTTTCTGTAGAGTTCCTGAATCTCTTTTGCCCTGTCTGTCTCCTCTTTGGTGACTTTGGGCTGCTCCTGGTGCTGGGGCTGTACCGGCGGAGGTGACTTCTGGTCCTCTTGCTTTTGGTCAGGTTGCAACTCTTCTTGCTTGGTCATTCTTTAACCCCTCTATCTCCTTTTTCATTTCGCGCACCGATTTTCGAAGTTCGTGGACGTCCTTAAGCATCTCGTCGATCTCGCCCCTGGCTGGCAGGTTAAGAACTTTAAAGTTCTTTTCGGCAATGCTCTGAAGCGCCTTTGAGAAATCAAGTTGAGAGCTGAAAACCTTTCCATAGACAACGGAAAATTCAGAAGAAGCAAAAAGTTCCGTGAACGCGTACTCGAAAGCTTCGATGGCAGCGCGCCTATAGTTCTCAAAATCCTCCTTTGTTACGAGTTGCTTGGGAGCCTTCTCAGCGGTCCCCCTCGCTGCCTTGGCATACGCAGCACTGACAAGGGCCCAGTAGTTGTCGTTATGAGTCTTGAGGTCTGCCATGACCTTTCCCAGGTTTACATAATCGTTTGCATACGCACCAAAATCCTTCGAAAAAGCGTACATTGGGCCTATCGTCGGAAGCTTCATGACGTTGGTCCAGAAATTATAGATCGCGTCAGGAGAAATGTTGGGTTGTGATTCTTTGTTATCGTTCTGCGTCATGTATCATCGCTTTATTTTTATCAATCTACATTTCACCGTCTAGCTATTATAGTTTGTCGATATAGAAATTACACTAAAAGGCTACAAATAGTGTAATCTTTGGCTTGTCACTTGAATATTCCGCATCCTTTCCCAGAGCCGTCATTCGGATAAGGTCAGACGCATCGACTTTGTATCGTCTTTTCTCATCAACACTCAAATAGACATTTTATGCGTTTCGTAAACTGGACCTTCATATCGTTGCCTCTTGCCCGAATTTACGCCTATGATTGCTTCACGACGTATTTGGATATTCTTGCGTTGACGTTATCCTCCAGTGGGCTCCTTCCACCATCAGTTCGAACTATAGTTTCGTAAATTCTAGTTTCTTTGGTTGCTTTTCGAACCAGAAATTTGTGAACAATCCGGCTCAAATCGCGCTCGATGGTAACATAACCAATGTTGTTGTCTGAAATGAGTAGGGGAGGCAATATGGAACCTGAAGCACTTACTATGGTTCTTGCTTCGACCCAGTCAGGATGTCGCCGGCCTACCAAGCTTCTTAGGCGATCTAGTCTTCCGGTGCGTACCAGCCGTTTGAAGGGAAAAATCTGCCTAATGCGGCCCAGGATCTCGCTTACAAAAGCAATTTTGACTAGACTCGTAGTCTTTAGAGCACTGCTATTCAGCTGAGTTATGCTAATAATATCATCATGTCCGTACCCTTCTTGGAGAGGGGCAAATGCTGCCTTGATTGTGAACCCGAAATGGACATCACCAGAGAGAAAAATGCAATGCTTCGGAGCAAGCGTTTGCAGCAGAAATGTGAGAAAACGTATGCGCCCAACGGTGTTAGCAAACCAGCTTTCCAAGTCTACAGCATAAACGCTAATAATCATTGCAAGCAATTTTTGTAGGACTTCTATGAGATAGAATCCGAGGACCGGGGTTGGGACAACTACAATTAGCGGATCTCCTTTCTTGAAGTTGGAATCCTCGGCGATCCTAGAAATCGATAGTAACGCCTCTTCGCCGACTATCTGGGGCGGCCCCTTAAAGGTGTCGTATTGGCGCTGGGTCCTACAATCTACAAAGATTGTCAGAGGATTTGATGGGGCGCTGAAAGACCAGCCGTGAAAATTCCAAAGGAAATCTTCGAATTCTTGTATTTCAGACTCTGGTAAATTGCCGCGCTTTCCGAAATACTCCACAATCTTGCCAATAAAGTGATCATTGTACAACGAAGGGTCATTGCCCCAGCCCTGAAATGCCCAATATGCCGCGAGGCCATTGGTTATGATCTGTTTTCCGCACTCGCTATCTGCTACGTTGTCGTGCCATTCTCTCGTGATATTCCAATCATCGGTGATCTCGTGGTCGTCAAAAATCATGTAGGTGGGGGTATTGGCCAGAACTCGCCGCACTGTAGCAAGATCTCTTCTGGTTTCTTCCAGCTGCTTGATGTGGCGAATGTACTTTCTTCGCTCTCCGAAAGGCATTTTTCGAGCGTTCGAAAGATCAACAGGCCAGTTTTCAGCGTTCCACGCCACCATGTACATTGCAACAAACTCGCCAAAGCCAAGTAAGTGGTTACCCGCATGACCCGCGGTAAACCTTGCAAATTCCTTTATGACTTTTTGGCGATCGCCGGGCTTGATCTGAGATAGCTTCCTGTTCACTCCGCGGACTTGTTCTTCCCATCCTAGGAGCTTGATTCCCAACTGAGTCACATAATTAGCCAAGGGCTTGGCCACGTCATCTGCGTATACCTGATCGCCTGTAAGAAAGAGCGCGCTGGGTCTTCTTTTCAAGTCCGCAAATGAAGACGCTATTACTTCGTCGGCCGCAAAAAGACAGTCTTCGCCCTTTCCATGCAGTTTGCGGCATGAGCCATGAAGAAGATTTAGCGGAATGTCCTTTCCCGCCAGAAAGAAAGTTGGCAGCGAGGCACCGTTACCTGAATAGACAATCGAATTTGCTCCGCTCAGTAAACCCGAGTCCTTCAGTGTCGTGGTTTTGCCAGAATCATCGGCAACTTCAATGTCATAAGCAAGCAATTCGTCAGTGGGGAACTTGTCCAGATCATTGATTGCGATTGGCCGTGCGACTACAAGCGCCACATGGAGGTGCTGGCCCAGTTGTATTGATTTTGCGATCCCGGACCCCAAAGGCTTGGCTTGACCTTTCGTCAAATCATCAAACCTAAGAACCGTTATTCTTATCGATACAGGCTTGCTGCACGCAAGCCAGACGCATACCTGTTTCTCTTCTGACCTTCGCAGGATGGGACCAAGGAGTATCAAAGGCAGCGGTTCTGTCAAGAAATCGGACAAATGCCGGTTTAGCTATATCGATTCAATGTATATTTGCATTCTGAGCACCTGTCTTGCCTCTCAAAATGGCATAGGCCATCATGATCCTTGTCCGAAAGTTTTCCGTATTTACACCATCAGCTCCTGTCGGCGAGTGGTCTGCTTTTGCGGCGTGCCTCTTGCGAGATTCGTTGAGGATCCACAGCAATGTCGATATCGTATAAGTTGGTATAAAGTCGCCGATAAATGGAATAAACTCGACAGCATTAATGACTACATTCACCTTGCTCTTCGTGATTCGGTATAGCAAGCCGGACACAATCAAGTCTGCAATATCTCCAATTATAGGCAGCGCAAAGATAGGAGCGCCGGCGTAGTCTAACGCGTCTGCAACAATAGAAATCCCCAGTGCTGAAAATGCTCTGATTTCGAAAGGCAGCTCGCTGGAGTGCTCCTGCCGACGGTTGAATTTCGTTAAATTCACGTACTCTCTGGTCACTAATTAGATATAAACTCCTGCCGGGAATACAACCATGACTTTTGGCTTATCATTGCCCCTGGTGCCCTGGCATATCATTGCGCGTTCAGAAAGCATGACATACTGCGCTAAAATGGCCCGTGCGAGGTTAAAATATGAAATTGCTATAAGGTATGACACACTATCGTTACTAGGATGCCGTATACTGGAAATTGTAAAGGGAAGAGTCAATAATGCGTTGGCGCGAGGGCAGAGAGAGCACCAATATCGATGACAGAAGGGGCCGGCGGGTCCCGATGAGGGCAGTCGGCGGGGGCATAGGCGGTATCATAGTGTTGGTTCTCGCATTATTGCTGGGCGTAGATCCTGGCGCAGTTTTGGATGGGGGGACAAACACCGGCGTTGGGCCGGCCCCACCGCTCACACAGGAGGAGCAAGAACTCGGTCAGTTTGTCTCCGTCGTGCTTGCTGACACAGAAGACACGTGGAATGCACTATTCGCGGAGGAAGGACTCGATTACCGTGAACCCACACTTGTATTGTTCACGGATGCAGTAGAATCAGACTGCGGCGTCGCAGATTCCTCAATTGGACCATTTTATTGCCCCATCGACGAGAATATTTACATTGATCTGAGCTTCTATAGAGACCTCAAGAATAGGTTCGGAGCTCCAGGGGACTTTGCTCAGGCCTACGTCATAGCGCATGAAGTCGGACACCATGTTCAGAACCAGCTTGGCACAATGGAAGACGTACAGGCCGCGCAGGAAAGAAGCAGCCAAGTAGAGGCAAACAGGCTCTCTGTCATGCTCGAGTTGCAGGCCGATTGTTTTTCGGGCGTCTGGGCGCACAATGCAGACAGAACTCGGAACATACTGGAGCAGGGTGACGTTGAAGAGGCCTTGAACGCAGCTAGTAGTATTGGAGATGACCGGCTAACGCAGGGAAGGGCAAGTCCGGATTCCTTCACACACGGCACCTCAGAGCAGAGAGTAAGCTGGTTCAAGACGGGATTGGAATCTGGCAACATCGAGTCATGCAATACTTTTGAAGCCATGGGCTGATGGTGCTCGTAAAGAACAGAGCCGAAATTGTCAGAGACAGGACAAATCAAAAGTGTCGCCACACAATTCGATGATTCCATGCTTGAATATGAAAAAAGCATCTAAACGCTACAACGCACCGATTCTCGCGAGTCGATGAAAACAACTTCGCCACACTTCTGCATTGACAAGAAAGCCCATGATTGCAATTTATGGCATGAAAATTACTGTTATTTAGCGAATAGTTCCAACACAATAACATTTTATAAAGGAAAGCATCGCCTTTTTGCTGCCATGCGAATTGCCTTTTGCCCGCGCAAAGGACGATTTACTAGAGCGGGCTCGTAGCTCAGCATGGATAGAGCGCCTGCCTTCTAAGTTCTAGCGGAGAGAGCCGGAAGTCGTGGGATCGAAGCCCACCGGGCCCGCCTTTGTTCCCATTAGCGCAAACAGGCCACCTGCTCCGTACGCCACTGCGATAAGTATTCTAGAAAGCATGACGGCAATGTCCTGAGCCGAAGCAAAGAGCGTGGTATCTATAGCGATCGCTGCAGGTATCGCAGCAAGCGAAATTACCGCGACTATCAGCTGTTCACGGTTGTCGCTGGCGCTGTACTGCCTTACCAGCAAATATGTTGACAGGTTTCCAAGCCCGATCCCGAGAAGGATAAGGTATTGGTAGAGTGAAGGGACGGCAGCAATTGCGGCAAAAGGTCCAGCCCAGCACAGGCCATTCGTGATCTTGGCGGCACCGGGCCATTTGACGCTGGTCTTCATCCTTCCTTTGATGGATGGGGCCACTCTGCGCAGAGTCGGAGCCGCCGCCCCAAAGACGGCGCCAAAGCTTCCAAGCCAGATAATTGCATAGTAGAAAAGAGGTGCGCCATTGAGGTATGTCAGCTCGCTAATTATCGCAGCCGCTGCAACTGCTATCGACACGCAGATGAAAAGCAGACCAAAGGCCCGCCGCGTCTCCAGCGCTGCGCTCTCCATCAAAAAGCGATCCTTGAAGGAGCTAATTTAAATCAAATCAAAAAGGAAAAGTAGCACGCGACTACTTTGACTTGCCTTTTACCTTGGCCCACTTTGTCAACGCGCCTGCCGCAGTCACCCATTCTATGACAGAAAAGTAGACAGGAACGTTCGCGTCTTCTATCTTTTCGGAAATCTTTTTGGTGAAGGGCCCTCCCATGGCGCCCACAAGTATGGGCTTTTTCTTTTGCTTCTGAAGGTCTGCCAGCACGTCGACTATGGTTTCTTCAAGTGGGTCGTCCTGGAACACGAACCAGGGCATTAGAATGTCGACGTTCGGATCATCAAGGAATGCCTGCATCGCAAACCTATAGTCATCGGCGTTGGCTGAGCCGGTGATGTCGCACGGATTGCCTATTACATAGGTTGCCGGGTAATGTTCTTTGAATGCCTTCTTGGTCTGATCGCTCAGTTCGGCGACTGAGAGTCCGAGTCTTTCAAAGTTGTCTATTGCCGCGATTATCGGTCCGGCACCGTTTGTGACCATCGCGACTCGGCCCCCCTTTGGAACGGGCTGCCACGAAAGCGCCTTGAGTGAGGCAGTCAACTCTTCATAGCTATCCACAGCGATTACGCCCGCCTGATCAAGCGCGCCCTTTACCACCCCGTACGAGCCTCCCAGGGATCCCGTATGCGACGCGGCCTGTTTGGCCCCCCTGGCTGATCTGCCGTTTTTGAAAACCACTATTGGCTTTTGCTTTTCCTTCATGACTCTCTTTGCGGTGTTCATGAACTTGCGGCCGTCGCCGAGCCCTTCGACGTAGAGTCCAATCACTCCCGTCAGCGGGTCGTCGGAGAGGTACCATATCATGTCGGCTTCATCGACGTCAGACCTGTTTCCGTAGGATATCATCTTGCTCATGCCAAATGCATCTGCAGTCTCCATGAAGGCGATTCCCACCGTTCCGCTCTGAGACAGAAAGGCGACGTTTCCGTTCTTTGGACGAATCATTCTCGCATGGCCCTGGAAAGCGCAGTCAAGTCTGTTCTGCCCGTTGAACATTCCGATGCAGTTTGGCCCGATAATCCTGATTCGCAGCTGCTTTGACAGGTCCTTTACCTGGGCCTCAATGTCTGCTCGCTCTCCACCCAGTTCCTTGCCGCCGCCGGATATTACGACAAAGTTGTGGATGCCCTTCTTGGACGCCGACTTTAGGAGGTCCGGAACAAATTTCAAGTCCACAGTTACCACTACTATATCGACCTTGTCGGGGATATCCTCGACACTCTTGTACGCCTTTACTCCCATTATCTCCGGGTAGCCCTTTGCGTTCACCGGGAATACTTTACCCTTGTACTCGTGTTTCACCAGGCTCTCAAGAACTGAATTGCCCACCTTGCCTGCCTCAGGCGAAGCTCCGATAAGTGCGACAGACTTTGCATTGAAAAAAAGGTCCATGAATTCAGAATCCGGCTGCGCCTTTGACAGTATTTCAAGGTCGGGCTTGTCCCGCAAGAGTATCTTGGCGTCAACAACCACATAGTCCTTCTCGTAGAAAATTACGGGGTTAAAGTCGATGCTTTCATAATACGGCGCCATCTCGGTTCCAAACTTGCTGATGCTGACAAGCGCATCGGCCAGCATGTCCATGTTCACTGGAGCCATGCCCCTAAAGCCCTTGAGGATCTGTTTGCCCTTCAGGTCTTCTATCATGCTGAGCGCATCTTCCTTTGCTATCGGAAGAACTCTGAATGAAACGTCTTTGAACACCTCCGTGTAGATGCCGCCTATTCCGGCCATAATGACAGGACCAAACTGCGGATCGTTCTGCAGCCCGACGATGAGTTCTATTCCACCAGCTGCGGCCATCTTTTCAAATAGTACTCCCTTGACATTGTACTTTGTCGAAAGCCTTCCATACATGTCATCAAAAGTTTCCTTTGCCTGTGCCTCCGTTGTAATGCCAACTTTGACTCCCTTTACATCCGTCTTGTGCAGAATCTGCGGCGATACTATCTTGGCTACCAGAGGAAATCCAAGTTCTTTTGCCTTTTTTTCAGCTTCTGCCGCGCTCTTTACAAGAGCGTATTTGGGCACCTTTACGCCGTATTCCGTCAGAACCTGCTTGGCGAGTTCTTCTGTGATTACTTTTTCCTTGCTCGAATAAACGTCATTAAAGATCTTTTGGACCTTCTCATTGGCCATGTTAAGTCTAGTCAAAAAGCCGTCAAGCTTCTTTTATAGTTTAGGTTCGCTTGAAATAAACGATCCACGTGAACGGTTAGTTGAACCAACATGCAACCGTGCGTATTTTGTCGAAAGTCCTTTGTTTGTGGTCGGCTAAACGTTCGCACCTCTATTGTCTCTCCTTTATCAATCTCGAAAAGTTGCCGTATACCTGAACGCACTTTTGTTCTAGCGCATTGATGTCGCCGGGCCTTGGAAGTACGTCGTCCATTTGCAGATCTTCACGTTCAAGTTCGGCCTTATACTCCTGCGTCCAGCGCTCTATCAGCGCATTGTCTACTTCAAGGTGGAACTGGATGCCAATTGCCGAGCCGACCCTGAATGCCTGCGGATAAAATTCCGAGCGAGCCAAGACCGCTGCATCTGGAGGAAGGTCGTACGTGTCGCCGTGCCACTGGAACACTCTAACCTGACTGCCCAGTCCTCGGAATACATCGGAACTCCCGGCGAGAGTTAGCGAGACATCATGCCAGCCTATCTCTTTCTTCAGCCCCTTGTACACCCTCCCGCCCGTCGCCTGCGCTATCAGCTGCGAGCCAAGACATACGCCCAGCAAAGGTATCCCACTCTTGATGGCTTTCCTGACGAGAGCCTGTTCCTCCACCAAGTACGAGAAGTCGTCGTATACTGCCATCGGCCCTCCTAGAAGGACTATGCCCGCAAACTGTTCAATGCTATCGGGCAGCCTGTCACTTTGTGCATTGATTGAATCGATTGTAAACCCGTCGGCAAGAAACAGCCTTTCCATAGTTCCCAGCGTTTCACATTCGATATTCTGGACCGACAGTACCTTCAAGCGCAGCTAGCTCGGGCGTTTCAATGTATTTACCTTGCGTATAAGGACAAAAATGTTAAATCCTGAAGCTACGCATATACAACTGCGCCGATGGGCTACCAATCGAGTTTTGACGATAAGACAGTCGAGCGCCTCAAGGGCTTTGTCGGCATGCTCAACGAAGAGTCCGAGAAAGGTTCCATCATAGTCGTAGAAGGAAAGCGCGATGCTTCCGCACTGACGAGAGTCGGATTTTCGGGAACACCTGTCGTATTTCATAATTTCAAAGGAATCGCCGACTTTCTAGACAGCCACGGCAGCGGGCACAAAAAGATGATCCTGCTGCTTGACATGGACAGGACCGGCAAGTACCTTACTAGCAGGCTGGTTTCGCAGCTGCAATCGAGAAGGCGCAACATAAGTCTCTTTTACAAAAAAGAGCTTGCCAAGATAACAAACGGCAGGGTGAGACACGTAGAAGACCTGGTCATTTTTGCGCCGCAAGTCTCGGGCATTACAGGCACGCGAAAAGATCTCTACTTCTATACGTAATTTTTCAAACTTCACAAAGCACTTATATTCAAGCAAAGAAAAGTCTGTGACATAGTAGTAAAACTACGAGGTTATGAAAGAATTGCCTAGCACAGGAATCGTGAAATATCACGTCAAATTAAAATTTGAAGTTGACGGTTTGGTTGAGAAGGCCGATATCATCGGTGCAATTTTTGGACAGACCGAAGGTCTTCTCGGACCGGAGATGAATCTCAACGAACTGCAAAAAGTCTCCAAGGTTGGACGAATCGAAGTAAACGTAGAAACAAAGGGTAGTGTAGCAAAGGGTGATGCCCTGATCCCCATGAGTACGGACATCTCTACCGCAGCGCTTATCGCTGCGGCAATAGAGAGCATTGACAAGGTCGGGCCGTTTCAGGCCAAGTTCAACCTCATGGGAATCGACGACATCAGAGCTATCAAGAAGAAGGTGATAGTTGACCGCGCCAAGAAAATAGTCCAGGACTGGGCAACCAGAACCATAAGCGAAGGGGACGAGATGCTAAAAGATGTATACGATGCAAGCAAGCCCGGCAAGTTAACGAGTTTCGGAAAGGCGCAGCTCGCGTGTGGCACGGGAGTGTTCGAGTCTGACTGGATCATCTTGGTCGAAGGCAGGGCAGACGTTATCAACCTGCTTCGGGCCGGTTTTGATAATTCGATCGCTATTGAAGGCGCTAGAATAGACGAGACCGTGACAAAGCTCACTGATGGCAAAAAGGTCGTGGCTTTTCTGGACGGCGACAGGGCCGGTGACCTGATACTAAAAGAGCTCTTAGGAGTGGTAAAGATAGACAAGGTGCTTCGAGCTCCCCCGGGTAAAGAAGTCGAGGACTGCACTCCGCTGGAAATTGCAGAAATTCTGAAGGACGCGGTGGCAGTTCTAGGAGAACCTACTTCCCAGCCCGTTCATCAGCCTGTGCATCAACCCGAGCGCAGGCACACGCGCAGGTACGACAGAGAACCCCGTGAGGAAATCCCGCAGCAGCGGCAGCAGATGGTGCAACCATCAGAGGCGGCCGCGCAGGACAAGCCCGAGATACTCACCGCAATTCGGGATGTCTATCCTCAGATTAACGAGACTCTCGAGGCAATTGTGCTTGACGGCTCTATGAACCAGCTGTTGAAGGTGCCGGTTTCCGAGGTAATCAAGAGGTTGGACAGTGCCGAAGGTGCCAAGCTGCTCGTGCTCGATGGGATCGTGACCCAGAGGCTTGTTGACGCCGCTGACAAGGCAGGCATAGAGTACGTGATTGGACACCGTATGGCAGATCTCAAGAAACCAGCAGACGTAAGGGTAAGGACATTCGGCGACATCGGGATTAACAACTAGAGGATAATGCCGACCGAAGAGATAAAGCTGCAGCACATCCTAACTATCGTGGAGCTGCTCTCAAAAGGGGCGCGCCACAATTTTGTAGAAGTCACGACTACAGAGCTTGGAAAGAGGATTGGCCGGTCGCAGCAGGCTGCATCAAAACACCTTCTAGAGCTCGAAACCTCGGGATACATAGAAAGAGTAAAGCGCGGGCAGAAATTCGCCGTGCGCGTGACAGCCAAGGGATTCACAGAAATCCAGAACCTTTCTGCATCGCTGCGCGCATCACTTGAATCGTCTCCTTCAGCTGTTGTTTTCGAAGGTAACGTGATTTCTGGCATGGGCGAGGGAGCGTATTACATGTCGCTTGAAGGCTACCGTCGACAGTTCAGGGAAAAACTGGGGTACGAGCCGTATCCCGGGACACTAAACGTGCGACTAGTGGATCAGCTATACATGAACGCGAGGCGCGAGCTCGGGATTCACCAGCCGTCCGCCTTTATCGATGGATTCAGCGACGGCACGCGTACCTACGGCTGGGTCAAGTGTTATCGTGCCAAGATAAATGACGGTTCCACAATTGAAAACGCCGCAGTCCTGGTACTGGAACGAACGCACTACGACGATAGTATGCTTGAAGTCATATCGCCAGTTGCGATCAAACAGGCTGCCGGAATAAAGAACGGTGACAGGGTCAAAGTTCGCGTGGAACTGCCTTCTGCCTAAATGCGGTAGAACGAGTCGCCCAAGTCTTCTTTCATCCTAGAGCTCTTGGAGCCCGGAATCGGTGTGGACAATCGTATCACGCGAATGTTCAGGTGGCGTTTTTTGCAATTCTCAGAGATCTCTTTTTCGCTGTGCGCCTGGTCGTATCCCAGGGCAATAACGTCTGGCTTGACATGTTCTACCGTGTCGTAGAGCGTCCCTTCGCGTCCTACGATCGCAATGTCCACAAAGTTGAGCGAAGCCACAAGCTCCCTCCGGAGGTCTTCATCGTGGTAAATCTTTCTTCCTTGCTTTATCTTTTGAGCAGTGGACGTTCTGGCGACCACGACTACCAATACATCTCCCTGTTCCTTTGCTGCCTTTAGGGTGTGAATGTGCCCGGGGTGAATAAGATCAAAGACGCCTCCGACGAGCACTACCCTCAAAGCGTCGCGTCCGATAAACGTCAGTTTTATCGGGTCGTCCTTTTCGACAAACCCGAGTTTTCCCAGGTGGTTTAACCGTGTTTTGAAAAATTCCTGGCTTATCGGCAGCCTTGCTTTCACTCTGTCGTAGGCAGAGGTCGAAGGATCAAGGTTGCTGGCATACAATGAAGCAAGAACTGCCTTGTCTACAGGATCCATTATTCTATGCAGGCATCTGCGAATTCGATCTACTAATGCTATA
>JANWIX010000032.1 GCA_025449675.1 Nitrososphaera sp.
AGTATCTAGAAAACTAGAAACGATTAAGTATGCGGAAACAGCCCAGCATATCGTATCTAGAAATGAGTGACTGGGATCTCCTGACCCCGGGCATAGGTCTTACTTCTATAGGCATTGTCGGTGTCGGTATATCTCTGGCAGGAATCGCCAAGACATTCATTGACGGAATGCATGCCGTCTCCCTTCTGACAATGTTCATCGGCATGATTTTCCTTGCTTCAGGTCTCTTCAAGGACGGCTTTCCGTCAACTGGCCGCGCAAAGTCTGCCACTTTCATAACGCTTGGGTTTCTCGTCACTTTTGGAGTAGCCGCAGCTGTTACTGTGAGCGCGCAGGTGCCCAGCATCTTTGCATACATCGGCTTGATGTTAATTATCGGAATTCCTGCCTCGGTCCTTGCATTCGCATCATACAAAGGCGTTACGTACATCAAGGCGCTGGCCGTAATCTTTGTCGCCGCTTCCTTTGTGGGCGGAACTACGTTCTATGCATTTGGCCTTGTGGCTCCAAAGCCGCCGGCTCCAGAAGTGGAACCTGAAGTCCCCGCACCTGAGGTCCCCGCCACCATCATTAACGCAACGATACTGGCCGGAGCGTCCGCTCAGGGAAACCCCGACTATTCGCCCGAAACACTTACAGTGAACAAGGGCGATGGCGTCGCATGGCTCAACGAAGACAATGCTCCGCACACTGTGACAAGCCGCACGGAAAACTTGTTTGATTCTTCCATTATCGCGGTCAACGCAACATACATTCTAAACACCGCAGCGATTGCAGAAGGCGATTACGAATACTTTTGCACTCTCCATCCGCACATGGTCGCCATGCTAAAGATAGCAGCGGGTCAGAGCGGTCAGACGACAGTACCCGATGCAACTTCCAACTCCACGGGCCAAACGACTGGCAACCAGACCGGTTCTACTGCTGCGACTGTAACCGCTGTTACGATACCAGTGGGAGCCTCGGTTCCAACCAACAGTGAATTCTTTGTTCCAGACGCTGTATCTACAACGGTCGGAAGCATGGTAACCTGGACAAACGAGGATAGCGTGCCGCATACGGCTACGTCAGGAGTTGTCGAGAACAACGCTCCAAAACCGGACGGCGCGTTTGATTCGAGCTTCCTTAGCCAAGGCCAGAGCTTTTCATTTGTGTTCGATAGCCCCGGGGCATACGACTACTACTGCTCGCTGCACCCGTTCATGACAGGCAAGATAACCGTAAACTAAATGACGACTGCAATAGTCTTGACGAATGAGCAACTGATCCAGCTTGCCAGCATTGCAAAGAGCGCACTGCCAAACGAATCGTGCGCTTTCCTGCTTGGTGAGGGCAATGGACTGGAGGTTGCAGAAGTGATGCCCATGAACAATTCCGACAAATCTCCTTTTTCCTTCACAATTGCGGCGGATGATGTGCTGTCAGCATACAGGGACGCGGAAGGCAAGGGACTGCAGGTGATAGGCATTTTTCATTCACATCCAGGCAGACCATTTCCCTCCAGCACTGACAGAAAATTCATGGAACTGAATCCAGTTGTGTGGCTTATTTATTCGACAACAGAGAATAGGTTCGAGGCGCACTTACTGGGCGACACTCTTGAGAACGTCCAGATAAAGTTCAGGGAGTGAGCCTGTCGGTATCACGGGGATACAGAACCACATCGCGGACGTTCTGTTGTCCCGTCAACACCATCATCAGCCTGTCGTATCCCAGACCCCACCCGGAATGCGGCGGCATCCCCCAGTCGAATGCCTTCAGGTGCTCTTCAAAATTCGCTGGATTCAGACCCTGTTCAGCAAGTCTTGTTTTCAATCTCGCGGGGTCGTGCAGCCTGCGCCCGCCGGAGACGAGTTCCAGATAGCCGTACTGAAGATCAAACGACTTTGACAACTTTGGGTTGTCCTCTTTTTCGTGAATGTAAAATGGTTTGAGCTTGAGCGGCCAATCCATGATAAAGTAAAAGCCCCGGTGGATTTCTCCCAGCTTTCTGAGAGCGGCGTCTGACAAATCGTCTCCAAATTGCAGCTTCTCACCTTCTTTTCCGAGCTCATCAAGGCATTGCTCGTAGGTAAGGCGATCTATCTTTGTGTAGGATGGTCCGTCCTTTGCACCCGCCAGCTTCAGTTCCAGGCGGTGGTTTTGCTTGAAATCTTCGATCACATTTCTAATGACCCTTTCCACCAGGTCCATTACGTCTTCGTAGTCCAGGAAAGCGGCTTCTACGTCTACGCTGGTGAACTCGGTAAGGTGTCTTACTGTGTGAGAATTTTCAGCGCGGAAATACGGCCCGATTTCAAAGACTCGATCAAGACCAAGTGTCAGCTGCTCCTTGTACAGCTGTGGACTTTGGGCAAGGTAGGCTTTTCGCTTGAAATAGTCAAAGCCGAAAAGATTTGCGCCGCCTTCGCTGGCGCTGCCGATGACTTTGGGTGTGGTTACCTCAACAAAGCCTTCCGATCGTAGACTATCCCTTACGATTTTCAGGCCAGCAGACCGCAGCTTGAAGATGGCCGCGATACCCGGATTGCGCATGTCGAGCGCTCTGGCGTCGAGTCTCTTGTCAAGCGCTGATTCGACACGTCCTGTGGGATCTATTGGAAGCGGGCTAATTGCCTTTGTTAGTACTGTAAACTCGTCGACCTTTACCTCCACTGGAAAATCCTTCGCCTTACTCTTCTGCACCACGCCGGCAACAACTATGGCACTCTGCCTTGGCGTCTGCACGGCCAGCTGTACGTTTTCTCCGGTTACGATAAGCTGGCATGCCCCGGAGACGTCCCTTACGGTTACAAACGCCAGCTTGCCAATGTCGCGCACATCTTCGATCCAGCCCCCTATCCTGACACGAGTGCCCGCCAAACTCTCGTCTAGCTGGCTAGCGTAATGAGTCCTTTTGATATTGACCATCTTATTGTCCCCTATTTGCTACTTTCAAACTCGACGAGCAGCTCAATGTTCCTGACGGTGTTGGCAATCTTTTGAACTTTTTCTACGTCAAGCCGCAACTTTGGGTTACCCGCAATCACAACTTTGGTGAGCTTGCTTCCGTCCGGAAGCCATACCAGGTTTATGGACAGAACTTTAGCCGGGTGGAAAAGGTTTTCGATGAAGCGCCGGTCAGATGCTTCGGATTCGACAAACCAGACCTTCTGCCCGAATTCCGATTCGATCGTGTCGGTGATCTGTGAACTGCCCCTCACGACACTTACGTCGGGACTTCGCAGTACCAAGACAAAATCCCTGTCAACTCGCACGCCGCGAATTAGGGAAAACTTGTTGACCTCCTGACTGTGATCGGCAATTTTTGTCAACTTGATTGAAGCATCGACATCGTCCTGACTTATTGCCGCCGAATCGAGTCTTGCTTCACATTTCGAGCAAAGAACTCCACTCTTGGCGTCAAAGGAACAGATGGGAGACTTCAATTTGTTATAAACTTCCATTGTACTCTGCGCGGGTTATATAACCTCTATGAGCGCCAGAATCCTCAAATAATAACACAGCTGCATGTTCCTTAGCCTATGCAGGAAAAGGCATCCCCAAAACTCGCAGTCTCTGGCCTAAAGGTGTATTACTTTACCGACGGAGGCACCCTAAGGGCAGTGGACGGAGTGAATTTTCAGATTTTGGGAAACGAGTCCCTTGGAATCGTTGGCGAATCTGCTTGCGGCAAGAGCACACTTGGCGCTTCCTTGATGCGCTCATTGCAGTTTCCGGGCAGAATAGTCGAGGGCAGCATGGTCCTTGACAATAGAGATCTTTCCAAAATGCCATCGAAGGAATTCGACGGCTCTGTCAGATGGAAAAGAATCGCAATGGTGTTCCAGGGCGCGATGAACGTCCTTGATCCCGTTTACACGATTGGGAGCCAACTTCGTGAGATTCTGCATGAACACGAGTTCCAAGGAGATATCGCACGCAAGATATCAGAGTCTCTAAAGTCAGTTGGGCTTGACGATTCTGTTGCAAAGCGCTATCCGCACGAGCTGTCAGGAGGCATGAAACAGAGGGTTGTCATCGCCATGGCGCTTTTGATGGATCCGGAATTGCTGATTGCCGATGAGCCTACCACTGCTTTGGATGTTCTTGTGCAGTCGCAAATAATTGATCTGCTCAAAAAGCTTAGGCAGGAGAAGGGCATATCGGTAATTCTAATAACTCACGACCTTGCCATCGTGTCGCAGATCGCTGATAGCATTGCCATAATGTACGCTGGCCAGTTGGTCGAGATGGGCTCAGCTCAGGAGGTTTACAGGGACCCGAAACATCCGTACACCCAGGCACTAATTGCTGCCGTTCCCAAGCTGCGATCCTCCGAGAAAGAGATTCACTTCGTGGCAGGAAGACCCCCTTCCCTGATAAACCCCCCAGAAGGCTGTCGTTTCTACGACCGCTGCCCGCATGCGATGGATATCTGCAGGAAGAACCCGCCAGCTTTTGAAAGGAAAACAGGCTATGTTCACTGCTGGCTCTATGAAAAGAAATCTGAAACTTAAAAAGCGGGTAGTCACAAGTCCCGGCTCGTCGTTAATTGCAAAGCCCGAACGAAAGTGATTGCTAGTGTCAAGTACAATACTCGACTATTTTCCGCTTCCAGAGATCCGGCAGCGTCAGAGAAATGTCCTTGTCGAGATCGAGTCAGCGATAAAGTCTGGTTATCGCCAGATTTTTCTCGAAGCGCCGACAGGTTTTGGCAAGACTCCAGTGGCGATTGCCCTTGCCCGGTACCTGGGGAGCTCGCACGTCTGCACGGCCACAAAGGATTTGCAAGCACAGTATAGGCGCGATTTTCCGTTTGTGGCAGAGGTGAAAGGAAGAGGCAACTTTCCATGCATAGTCAAAGAGGATATGGGATTGGTCGAGACCTGCGACTACGGGCCGTGCGTTAAGGACGACGGATACGATTGCCTATACAAGACCCGGCTCATGGACTACAAGGCCGAAAGCGAGGGCACCAGACAGGAGCTGGTGAAACTTGATCCCTTTGCAGAAGAAAAGTACGTTAACAAGCTGAAATCCAGCTCGAAACTGGTCGATCTCGATTGGAGGCCATGCCATTACTTTCACCAAAAGTGGATCGGGCTCAGGTCCAGCCACACCGTCTACAACTACAGGTATTTCCTGTCTGACGTTTTCTATGCGGGATCTGCCCAAAAGCGCAATCTCCTTGTCCTAGACGAGGCGCACCAGCTCGAATCACAGGTTGGCGACTTTAGGAGTTTCACTATTCACAGGAATTCCCTCCGGTCCCTGAAGATCCAGATGCCGGAAAAAAAGGTTGACGAGATCGAAACCTGGATAGAATTCTGCTCAGCCCTTCGTGAAAGACTGTCCAGCTTTATCGAAAAGGCCAATGACATCATTGAAAGAAGCAACCAAAAGACATCGATAGAGCCTTACACAGAAAACAACGTCATTGACGCGGTCGAGCGCGAAAGCAACATTGGGGCGGTAATAGAAGACATACAGAAAAAGAAGGACAATTGGATAGTTTCGAGCATTCAGCGCGATCAGGATACGAGTCAGCTCGTAAAGGCCACGCTCATGCCGCTTGATGTTTCAGGATACTTTGAGCCAATCCTCGATAAAGGATCGATTGCGCTTTTCATGAGCGCGACCATACTGAGCAAGGACTATCTCTGCAGGACGGCAGGGCTTGAGCCAGAAAAAGTGAAATTTGTAAGAATCGAAGAGTCGGACTTTCCAATAGAAAACAGGCCGATTCATCTGATGAATGTAGCCTGGCTCAACGCAAAAACGATGAGCGAAAACATGCCCAAAATTGTGAACGCTATAGACAATATCATGTCTATACACAGAAACGAAAAGGGTATAATTCACACGACATCTTATTCGCAGCTGCAATTCATACGCGACAACGTAAAACAGGAAAATGCGTCGAGACTCATCGAGACAGGAGCGCTTCTGGACAGAAACGAAGTGCTCGAAAAGCATTACGCGAGCAAAAAGCCTACGGTTCTCATTTCGCCGTCGCTCCACCTCGGAGTCGATTTGAAGGACGACCTGTCAAGGTTCCAAGTCGTTGTCAAGGTGCCCTATCCGGACCTGACAGACAAGAGGGTATCAGAAATGAAAAAGCGTGATCCAAATTGGTATACCTGGAACACCGTGCTTCGTCTTGTCCAGGCGTATGGCCGCTCCGTTAGAAGCCGGGACGATCATGCAACGACGTATTTACTTGACAGCAGTATTTCGTATCTGCTAAAGAGTTCGCAGAATTTGGTCCCCAAATGGTTCATCGAAGCGATAGTGCAGGCGTAGAACATTTTTATCACCACTGCAGCAAACGAAAGTGCGTATAGTAATTTGTCCGGCGACGCTCCAGTACCTTCGAGCCAGATTTCCAATCATACTATTTTCGGCATCAACCCCAGCATCGCTGCAACTATCATTCTGATAACCCCAATAATCTTCACACTTGTGGCTTATCCTGACACGTTCAGCCTTTCTTGGAACGAGGGCAGGGGCGGTTTTCTCTTTGCTATGGCATTCATTGCGGCGGAGCTGATAGGCCTCAGATACACTATCAGCCAGAAAAGATTCCTAGTGGTCGCCGGTCTGGCAGCCATCACTATTGCATATTTTGTTGCCCTTCCAATGGGCCTGCGCGATTCTATCAGGGACGCTGCTCCCGCCTACAATGTTGAACTTGTCGATAGCTGGATTTGGATGTGGGACTTTATCGTAATGTCGCTTTTTGTAGCAAGTTCCCTAGTCATTTTCTTTGGCAAAAAGTGGTACAAGATTGCCCCCGCTGGGGCGATTTACCTTATTGGCAGTGCGGCGATACTTTCTCTGGACGCATTCTTTCCGTATGACAGCCTTGGGCCACTGCAGTTTATCGTCCCTATCTACCTGCAGATAGATCAGGGAGTTGTCAATTTTATTGATGACTATATAATGAACATTGGCCCCCAGAATCCCAGCAGCCCTTCGGACCCCGCGGTAGCGCGGGGGAATCTCCTTATCCTTAACGGGCTGCACGGTCCATTTGCGCTGCAGGTCTTTTGGCCGTCGGCTGGCGTGCATAGCATGATAATCTACACGCTGGTAATGCTGGCATTTCTTCTCAAAATGGACATCCCGATAAGACGCAAGTTGATTTATTTTGCAATCGGAACATTTGGCACAGTTTCTGTGAACGTAATAAGAATAATCTCGTTATCGCTCTATGCGCTCGTGGTGACCACCAACGTTGCGGATTGGGAGGCGTTTCATTCCGTCGCAGGTGAAATAATGTTCCTTCCCTGGCTTGGCGTATACTTGGCAGTGGTCATGTATACCGAAAACAAGAGGATGCGTCGCCTGCACGCGATCAGCATGAAGTCAGAGGATGCGTCGCCTGCACGCGATCAGCATGCCAAGTCCGAGCCCAGCTAGCCGTTCATGAATTCGGACATCGTGTTCTGTCCAGTGCTCTTTTGAAGATCTGAAAGATGCACACCGAGTCTTCTTACCTTGACTCTTTCCGGGCCTGCCATAGCCTCGTCCAGCAGCGACCTAGCAGTAGTGCGCAGCGATTCGAGGTCGGTCGAATGAAATTTCAGGCTCTTTGATCTTGACACTTGGTCTAGATTATCAAGAATCAACATCACGCCAACAGTCCTGAATGAAAGTGATTTTCCTGCTGCCTTCTCCAGTACGGATTGACACAACGAATAAAGATCGTCGTACATTTCTGCGCTAGTGTCCGCGTCGTTTTTCAGAGTTACTATCCGGCTGATCTGTTTTCTTTCTTCCGAGTCGATCACGGGCGAGTCATCGTCGCCCCTTGCCGCGTTGTGGATGTAGGTTCCTGTTTTTCTCCCAAACATCTCTACCAGTTTGAATAAATCAATGTTGGCGAGCTGGCCCACAGTCTCTGTACGCATTTCTAGTAATCTTGCGGCAGTCTTTGGGCCAATTCCGGGAATCGCGTCGACCCTGAGCGCAGAAATTGCGTATGCCGCTGCATCAGGTTCGACGACCGTAAGCCCATCAGGCTTGTTCATGTCAGATGCTATCTTGGCAATGAGTTTGTTCGGCGCGACCCCGACGGAGCAAGTCAGCTTTGTTTCGCTCCGTACCTCGGCCCTAATTTCATGCGCGAGAACTATCGCAGCTTCCATGTCCCGCTTGCCTTCAGAAACTTCGATGTAACATTCATCGATCCCCCCATGTTCCATTTTCTCCACGTGTGACTCTATTACAGACATCGCAGCGTCAGAAACTTTGGAGTAGTATGATGAGTCGAGTGGCAGGAATATCGTGTCTGCAACAGCCGCGAGCCTTGCCTTTGCCAGCTTGATTGGAATCCCGGACTTTGCTCCGTATTTCCGTGCGACATAGTTCGCAGTGCTTACAACCCCGCTGTCTTCAGTCCGACCAGAGAAGACACAGACGACAACTGGCTTGGTCTTCAGTGAAGGGTTGCGGATCTCCTCGCACTGGGCAAAGAAATAGTCAAAATCGATATGCATCACTATTCTAGGAGTCCTGTTGTCCTGCGGACTGGCTGTGATCAATTGAACTTCATTCCCTGACGCATTGCTTAAGGATTTCGAGATTCATGGCAGCCGTACCAGCAATCATGTGATCAACTGATTAAATAGAGTCTCCACCATCGTATCCTGAATGGACGCAGCTGATGGCGAGTACCCCGTCGTTATTGAAGAGGGCGGGATCAAGCTGAAGACCGAGAAGATGGTAGCGGAGCAACTCTATCATTGCGTCTATCAGAACAAGGTCTTTCTCTTTTACAAAGATGAGCAAGACCTCCTCCATTGTTATGAAGTTGAAGATCCGCGTGCCGTGAAGGAAATAACTGAAAATCCTTCGCAGCTGGAAAACATTTTGAAAAAGTATGCCGACCAGAGCGAGTAAGAAACAAAAAGGCTGCTTTAGCCGTGTTACAATAAACGTTATATGCCACTGTGCGGAATCATTTCGCACCCATGTCTACAAACACCAACACATTCAGACAGAGCAAGCCAAGCAACGAGATATTCATTGGCAAAAAGCCACTCATGACATATGTCACTGCAACATTGGTTCAGCTGGCAAACGAACCGACTGTGGTGATCAAGGCAAGGGGAAAGAGCATAACAAGGGCGGTAGATGTGGCACAGATTATCGTGAAACGTATGGATACACTCGGATACAAGATTGGGCCGATCAGACTAGGCTCCGAGACCGTGCAGTCCGAGGATGGGAGGGTCCGCAACGTTTCAACCATAGATGTACCAATTTCTAGATCAAAGTAGTGCCTCTGCGCTGAGATAAGCGTCAAGGCAGATTTGCAGATATAGGGTAGCGACATGGGATCCGGCGACTATCTCCCGGACGTCAGAATAACTTGGCATTATGTCTATACTTACATAATTAGTACATAGCAGATCCGATCGACACCGATGCTCCTCCCGCGAAGCGCAAGAAGGTGCGTCAATTACGTAAATAACTTGCTTG
>JANWIX010000033.1 GCA_025449675.1 Nitrososphaera sp.
TAAACGAGATCCAGTGGGTTTTTCCGCTTGCAGAAAGGCCGTACCTCGAGATAGCGAATAGACACGGGATCTCTGAGGACGAGGCCATGAGGCGGATATCGGCAATGAAGGCAATCGGAATAATTAGACAGATAAATGCCATTTTTGACACGAGGCGCCTTGGATACAAGAGCGCGCTGGTCGCTTTTGCCGTCATGGCCGACAGGCTTGATCGCGTCGCCGAACGGATTAATGAGCATCCCGGAGTCAGCCATAACTATGAACGCAATCACGAATACAACATGTGGTTCACCCTAGCCGTCCCGCCTGGTTCGGATATGAAAGAGGATTTGGACAGGATGGCTGCGCTCGATGGCGTTGTAAAGTACCGCGTCCTTCCAACTCTAAAGCTCTACAAGATTGGAGTGAGGCTTGACATGGTCAATGAAGACGCCGAAAGCCCCAAGCCCACTGACGACGTAAAGCAGCTGAACCCGGAAAAAGTGGAGCTGAGCGACAGGGACAAAGAGTTCATCAGGGAGCTGCAGAAGGACCTGAAGGTAATTGCCGAGCCTTTCAGGGAACTCGCTAGCAATTTGCGGATTACCTCTGCTGAGCTATTTGCCAAGGCAAGAGAATACGAAGAGATTGGAATAATGAGACGCTTTGCGGCGATCCTTCGGCACCGCGACGCGGGATTTGTTGCCAACGGCATGGTCGTCTGGCACGTGCCAGAAGAAAAGATCGATGAAGTAGGCTTCAAGCTGGCTGGTTTTCCGCAGGTAAGCCACTGCTACAGGCGCCCGATATATCCGGACTGGCGATTCAACCTGTTCAGCATGGTGCATGCGCGCTCACTTCAAGCGGCAGAAAAGATGGCAGAGGAAATGTCAGAGACCATTGGTGTCAAAGACTACCAGATACTGTTCAGCTCCCGCGAGTTTAAGAAAGAGCGGGTAAAGTATTTCGTATAGCATTTTTGGGAACATTAAGCGCTTGCACTCGTTTCAAGTTGCTATTACTTGGCGACAGGCTGCACGTAAAAGTTCTTCTCGTACATTTCTTCCACTTTCGATGATTCGGCTGGGTCAAGATACCCGCCGTCGGACAGGGAGGCAAACATCTCTATCTCTTCAATACTTATCATTGTAGGCAAGACGACTGAGATCTGTTTGTGTGAAAGAATGAACTTTATGGCGAGTTCGGTGATGTTCCATCCCTTGCTGCTTGCGATCGGCTTCATGTTGTCGATCTTTTTCATTGCTTCAAGTATGAATTCTTTTTTCCTAAAGCTTCTATGATCGTTTTTGTCAAATTCGGTGTTGGCGTTGACCTTGCCGGTCAAAAGCCCCGAAGCATCAGGAACCCTCACCATGATGCCGACATCATGCCGCTCGGCCTCCCTGATAAGATCCCGCCCTGGATCCTGCTCCAGGATGTTGTAGACGGTCTGAAGGCACGTGATATTCCTGTTCCGTATCGCCTCAAGCCCCTCGTCCTTCCACCCGATGGCCGGCCCAAGCGCAGCCCCGTGGCTTTTGATCGTACCCTTTCCGGCGAGATCTTCAAGGGCTGCAAAGAGGCCGTCGTTTTTGATGGCATCCATCTTTGGGTTGTGCAGGCTGTACACATCAATATAGTCGGTCTGGAGCCTTGCAAGGCTCTGGTCCAGAGCGAACCTTAGAAATTCCATGTTGTGTTTTTGCGGGAGTTCGCTGTGGCCAATCTGCTCTTCATGGTACATGTCGTACCCCCACTTTGTTGAATAGACAACTTCATTGCGCATGTCCTTGAATGCCTGGGCAATCAGCTTTTCACTCTTGCCCTTGCCGTACATGTCGGCTGTCTCGTAGAAATTGATACCCAGATCGTACGCCCGCTTTAGCATCTTTATGGCTTCGCTGTCGTCGATCTTTTTGCCCCACCAGTCGAGCCCTATGGTCCACGCGCCAAAGCCGATCTCGCTTACCTTTATTCCGCTCTTGCCAAGTTTGCGATATTTCATGCCGCTATCGAAAGCACCTCTCTTACCTCTGCTGCTACTCTCTCAAACTGGATGTCATCAAGCGCAGGCTGCGCACCCGCAGCATCAATGTCAAGGGGGATCCATGATTTGCAGCCGGCCCATTCTTCGCGTACGTCGACATGAATTGGCGTGTCAAGTTTGAAAACGCGCAAGAGTATGACGCTCATTGGTTTCTTGGCGTTATAGTCCATTCTGGCATTAACATAGCTTTCGTTCCAGATGTGAAATCTTGCAAGCTTTTGCAACAGGGACCTGTCACTCGTTTCCTTCACGTCAATAACTTTTGCATAGCTCGTGAGCCTGTTGGTTCCGCCAGGAGGGTTATCTGCCAAAACATTTTCGATTTCGTCAGCATAATCCGGCTGCAGGTGATCTTTTGACTGGTGCTCGTACGTGGGAAACATCAGGAATTTATCGTGTTTTACTTCAAAGCCCTGCCTGTACTCCAGTATCCCGCCCTTGCGAAGGAGCACGACCTGGCGGCCTTGCTCAAGGGCTTTGCAAACGACGGCCCATTCTTTGAGCGCCTGCATCATCCCAGACTCTTCACGATGTCCTCGACGCCCTTATAAACGCAAACAATCATGGGCGTGTCCCGTTCGATGTACCTGCTAACTTCAGTCTCCCGGAGCTGCATGATTAGCTCCTGAAACGCAATCAGATCCGGAGTTTCAAACGCGAGCATGAAATCCTGATCATCGATTCCAAACGAGTAGGTGGTGTTCAACCTGATCTGCGGGAATTTTCTGCCCACGGCAATGTGCTCTTCCATCATTTTCTTGCGCTGTTCAAATGGCAGCAGGTACCATTCTCTAGTTTTTACAAACGGGTAGACTATGACGTACTTCATCGGCTGCTCGTCAGTCATAAAGCCCGGAGTAACCTTTGATGAATAGATTGAAGGCCTGGCAGCGGATAGAAAGACGTATGATGGCGACAGATATTTGCCGAGCACGGTCGTGTAGATTTTCGTTGTCATGACCTGCGTTTTTTCGATGGTGTCAGAGATCATCCATATCATGAAATCCGAATCCTCGCGCAGACCAACAGTGGAATAGGTTCGCACCTTCATTTTGGTCCCGGCCACTTCAACAAGGCTGGCAAACTCTTTGGCTGCCTCTTCCTTGCCTATCTCGTTGAGCCAGCGCCACTTGGGATCCACCTTGAAGAATGAAAAGTTGAGAAAAGTGTTCGCTTGAGGTGCTTTCTCGGCGGCCGGATCTGCCATCTGGTTGAAAAAGGTCGTCCTACCCTATTTCTACTTGTCTTCGAGTCCGAGCCAGCCGTAGCCTTTTGTTTCCAGCTCTTCAGAAAGTTGCTTTCCACCTGACTTTATTATCTTGCCTTTTGCCACGACGTGGACATAGTCCAGCTTTTTCAGGTAGCGCAAGATCCTTGCGTAGTGGGTAATCACAATGATTCCGGCTCCGGTATCGATCAGCTTGTTGATCGCCTCTGCCACTGACTTTACCGCGTCGATGTCAAGGCCCGAGTCGGGCTCGTCTAGTATCGCAATGTTGGGCTTTAGCACGAGCATCTGCATGACTTCGGATCTCTTTTTTTCTCCTCCGGAAAAACCTTCGTTGAGGTAGCGGCTGAGAAACGACTTGTCGAGGCCGACGGCATCAAGGTTCTTGTTAAGGTATTCATGGAATTCCCTGACGGTGAGAAACACCTCTCTATTCTGCTCCTCTCCGAGGGATTTGGAAAGTGTGTTGTAGGCGTTTCTCAAAAAGTGGCTATAGCCGACGCCAGAAATCTCGGTTGGGTACTGGAACCCTAGGAATAGGCCCTTCCTTGCCCTGAGGTCTGTAGACAATTTGATAATGCTCTCGCCTTTGACAGCAATGTCGCCGGAATTGACGGTGTACTTTGGGTGGCCCAGAATGGCGTTTGCAAGGGTGCTCTTGCCGGAGCCGTTTGGCCCCATGATAGCGTGAACCTCGCCCTTGTCTACATTGAGGTTGAGGCCCGATAGGATCTCCTTGCCATCGATGCTAACACGAAGATCTTTAACTTCTAGGAACGTCATATAACGGTGTTTTATTTTACTAAATATAAGTTATTAGGATTCGACTTCTGTTGCAAATTCGAAGGTTTCCAGCTGTCGTTGCACCGAGGTTGCTAGTGATGCAGCACGGTGGCTATTGGGTCTCCTTTGAAGCCTTTAACTTTCGATAGGCTTCTGGCGCTACTACCGTAAAAGCGCCAGCCAGCAATGCCAAAGGAACTGAAAGCAGAATTGAATATTGATAGAATATTAGGTCAACGGTTTCAGCCGTCAAGATACATGCAGTTTCAGCAGTAACCAAGATGCATGCGCTACTTTTCAGTATATACTTCAAGTTGGCTTGTCTGTGCAACTGCGACAGCTTTGTAATTCCAACACCAAAGTTTCTGAACGTGGTTTTTAGGTTTGGGATAAAACCTGAGCCTGCTCCTTGCTCCAACACAGAACAGCAGCTATCAATCTTGTCGTTTGAGCCGTAGTTATACCTGCCAAGTATTGTGGCAAACGTGGTAAAGCCAGCAAGAGCGTAGCCCATCGCATAGGCAATTGGTATCCCTACCAGATTGAAGCCGAATAGGAACAGGCCAGTATTTTCGCCAATTTCAGCAGCTGCGATACATAGAATTTCAATTCCAAGAGCAGCCGCGTACAGCGATCTTGTATTCCTGAAAAACTGAATCAATCCCGACTGTGGCTTTCGTATTGGTTCATTTTCGCATACGCCGGAATCGCAACAATCACTATTCATTGTGGCAAGCTCGATCTTTAGCGTTGACTTTTTGCCGCTATGAATGCTAGTACAGCAACATATCTCTTTAGTGCAAGTGGAACAGCGTTTAGAAGGCTCTGCTCTCAAACAGTCCTGTGGAGTGCATTGGCATTCTGCACACTTTACCGCCATTAATGCAAAAAGAGGGCGATTTTAATATTAAAACCTGCCTCACGTCATTTTGATCCAGAAACTTATATGGATACTCGGCCACTTTTGACGCCACCATTAAAGGATAAGTATTCCGAGGTTGTATCATAGGCGAGATAGAATGGCTTCAGAAAACGTTTTAACAAATCCGCCGAAAGGCACAGTTCAGCCAAACATTGGAATTGCTGACGAAAGCAGGCAAGGCGTAATTCAGATCTTGGGCAGACTACTTGCCGATGAGTACGTGCTATACACAAAGACACGCAAGTATCACTGGAACGTAGCTGGTCCCAGATTTCAGCCGCTTCACGAATTCTTCAAAGCGCAATACACAGAGCTCGAAGTGATAATTGACGACGTAGCGGAACGCATCCCACAGCTGGGCGGCAAGGCAGTTTCGACACTGGAAGAGTTTGGTCAGATCCGCAGGATAAAGGAGGACCCTGGACAATACCCGGACGACAACAAGATGCTGGCAAACCTACTGGCGGATCACGAGGCAATTATCCGCACCACAAGAACTGACGCCGACACGACAGCCGAGGAATTTCACGACATGGGCACTAACGACTTTCTGATCGGCCTTGTCGAACAGCACGAAAAGATGGCATGGATGATAAGAGCTCACCTGGAAAGTAGGTAAGCCTCTCTTTTTTTATCACTTTTTTTCCCGAACGTAATAATTGAACAGACAGGCGCTCCGCGACCTACTCGATGGCAAGGGTTGATGTCATGAACGGATGCACCTGGCAGTAATATGCATGCTCTCCGTTGCCAATGTCTGCAGCCGGGATACTGTAGTCATCGCCCGGATTGAGGAAGCCGCTGCTAAACAACGCTCCTGATTGCGGGTCGCTGGCGCCCGTGCCGCTGGTCGTGGTATGAGGCAACGTGTCCTTGTTCACCCATGTTATGAGCGAGTCCGTGCTTGCCTTTGCAGAATCGGGCTCATAGTCAGGGCTTCCCTGCACCGCTGACCCATCAAGGATGTTGACCGTGACCACTTTGGTAAACTGGGATTTATCAACTTCTTTTGTTACATCGGTTGTTTCGTTTCCCGAGGGCGCCGGTAGCTCCTTCCAATACGCAGACTCGATGAGTCCGGGATCCGGCATGGCTTCAGCGAACAGAGTATAAGTCAGATAGCCGGTGATAGCCCCAAGCGCAAGGAGAACTGGCAAGGCGATTATTCCGGGTTTGCCCATAGCCGATATGGACTAGCCCGGCGCCCATATTAAATTGTTATAATCGCCAACGGCTATATCCTAGTTCTGCGTCGTGCTTGCGTGAGCCAGAAAAAGGTAACATGCAAAGGTTGCGCAAGAAAATTCCTGGCTCCTGTTGTTGACACCGGCCGACAGGAAATATCTCCTGACATTTCGGACGACGCATCATTTGCACTCATCTGCCCTTTTTGCATGATGCATGCACTATACAGCGCGAAGGACCTGGAGTAACTTTTATTTCGGGGAACTGGCTTCACTCGGAGAGAACAGCTTGGTCAAGGAGTCATTGAAGTGTACACTTTGCGGCGAAGAGCTGACCGAGTTCAAGTACCGCCCCATGCACGAATGGAATATTTCAGGCATGCTTTGCGGGCAGTGCTATGACAAGCGGCTGATTGAGCACTACATACAGCCCGACAGGCGAAACATCACCAAAAGGTAAAGACTAAATACCAACTTTTGCCTCCATGATGCATGCCAACTGCATATATCCTCGTGAACTGCACGCTAGGCTCTGAGGAGAAGATTATCAATGAAATTGCCAAACTCCCGGACGTAAAAGAGGTGCGCGGCACCTACGGCGTTCACGACATTTTCGTCAAGGTAAAGTCTGAAAACACTGAGGCCATGAACCACACGATAACTAGCAAGATCCGCAAGATTCCAGGCATAACTTCGACCGTTACCCTAGTCGTGATTGAAGAACAGGGCGGCAAGGGCTAACCTTTCTCTGCCAGCTCGCTCTTTTTCCTGTCTTCTGCGCGTATCCGCTTGATTTCGTACACGATAAGGCCCGTGGCTGCGCAAATGGTTATCCAGCCTGCCACGCTCACAACCAGGTACTGCGAGTATACAGGGATCAGGAGGGCAATTCCGGCTATCCCAGCTCCGACAAACCACGCGACCACAAGGATATAGATATTCAAGGACTAGCCTCTCATGTCCTCGTCATAGCCGGCGAATCGCTTCAGGGTCTTGCCGCAGCGGCTGCACCTGCAAAATTCCACAAACTCAAAGTCGTCATACTTGCGGTACGCATAGGAATCCCTGTGCTCGCAGAACATCCGCCGAAGCGAGAGCATCGATTCTAGTAATCCTGTCGGTGGTTCATTATCCTTTCTATTGTGGAGGGGTTCTTTGATATATGACCTGATTAATGAAAACAGTGGGGGCCCGTAGCGTAGTCAGGATATCGCGGCGGTCTTCGGAACCGCAGGCCAAGGGATCGAAGCCCTTCGGGCCCGTCCTAATTCCGATCATTTTTCGGGCATTTCATACAGAATAACGAAAAAGTGAAAAGGCTGTTTCCGGCAATAAGGAACGATGAGGGGCGGTAGATGGGTGCTAATAACAATTGCAACAGCACTGTCGATAGCAACTGCGACAGTCATTTTTCTTGCAACAGAAACCTTGAATCAACGGGGTGAAAATGCGCCCAGTTGGAATGATATCGGGAAACAAACCGCGCAGAATTACGTGATAAACGTTACCGATTCTATTTCAATCGAACACAAGTAATAATTAGGCCCGACATTCGATATTTCGAGAAAGTCGTCGCTTTTTTCCAATATCTGTAAATCATTCCCGAATATAGAGTAATAATTCGGTTAGACTAATATATCATAATGTTCAAGACTTTGCGAATTGGCTTTACGTTCGTTAATGATCTTTTTCATAATCGGCGCAGCTTCATTTGCTGGCGGGATAATGGCAAGTGTACATCTATCAAACTCCAATCAGGTAGTCCCCGATCTGCTAAAGAACGCTCCAGTCACAGACTCTGTAGCAACAGCTCTGACGAATGATGAAGTAACAGTGCGCGTATATGACATCGATGGGATCCTGAAATCTGAGCAAAAGACTCACAATATTATCACTACCGCCGGTGCGATCTGGTTCTGCGTGCAGCAGGACAGATGCGAGAGCCACATTACATCACCGGCGATTACTAGTACCTCAAATCCAACTTGGTGGGTGCAGTTCGTCAGTGGAACTGTAAACACAAACGAGCCAACAGGCGCCGACTGTACAGCACCGGCAGGCGGAGGTGCGTTGTCGGGGCAAGTTTCAGGAAGCAGGTGTGTTACCAATTTTGGCTCCGCGCCGGCCCAGTATCAGGCCGGCGGTTCTGTCCTCACAGTCAGTAATCTGGCAGGAACAGGTCAGCTCAGAGGCACCGGCACATTTGATACTACCAACAATTACGTTCAGACCACGAGAGCTACTCTGTGCTCTGTGATAAACGATGGCACCGCTCCTGCTTCTGGCACTTGCCAATTCACCGACACTACACCCGTGCTGACTAACAATAGCGGGAGTTCGATCACCGTTAATGGCCTTGCTCTAGCAAGCGGATCAGGTTCTTCGACGACGGCCGGCTCGCTCATAATCGCTGAATCCACCATAAGCCCAGTAACCTTGGCTGATGGCGATACGATTAGCGTCTCCTGGACTATAGTGACATAAAAGTGTGCGAGGCAGAAACGACAGGGCGAACATCAACGCACGGGTACCAAGACGTGATGGTCGAAGATTTTCTCCGGCAGTTTTAGCCTCACTAGCCGCAGTCTTTGCTACAAGCCTCATTGCGGTCTACGCCGTTTTTTTTCCTGTCCTTTTATCAGATACCGTAAATATCACAGATCAACCCTCCCTGCGTACGACTGTAGAGGATTCGCTGGATCCGCAGGAAGATCCATCAGCCGGCCAGACTGCATCTGAAGATCTCGGTCCTCTGGACGCTGTGTCGCCTGCCAGCTCTGTCACAGACAATCTGGGTCTCTCAGAATCTGCTCAGGTCTCGACAAGCATGTTCTTCCAAGTAACGACAACTAGCATTCTCGCAATTTCCGATTCCGTATCTCCCGGCGCTCAAGCGCTTGACACTGTGGACGTCCAAGACAAGACCGGACTTGGAACTGCGGTCAGAGATGCAATCTTGCTTTTGGACTCGGCAGCAAGAGTGCTAATTCTGTACATTTCCGATTCAATTGGTGTAACAGACGGGACATCAACACAAACCCAAGAAGGGGAGGTAGACCAAGAGGAAGAAAGGGATGGCGGAGGGAATGGCGGTGGACCTGATCGCACTGTCTACGACGAGTCGTATTTTGAGGACAGGCCGCTGAGCAGGCTAGAGGTCACCAACATCGAACTGGTCGATTCGGAGGATAGGGTCATGACTCGAGTGCTCGTAGGTCAGAATATGGATATCTCTATTGCGATGCAGAACCATCAGAAATCAAGCCAGAGTTACACGCTCTTTATCCAGATAACTGATCAGGATAACGTCGCAATAGCAATAATCCCGGCCACTGGCGTCATAAAGGATGGCGCAGCAATTAAAGTCGATGTGCCATGGACGACCTCTTCACCTGGTTCGTATGAAATACAAATAGTGACATGCGACGGCAACTTGATCCCCACGATCATTTCAGAAAGTGTTGCCAGGACACTGATAGTTGGCTGAAATCAAAGATTGAACGAACGGTCCGTCGATCAGCTGTCTACTTTTAGATCGCCGAGTAGTCTGTCAATATTTGTGATTGGTCTTCCATTTCCGTCGGCTATTTCCTGCGATGCTGGCGGGCTCTCCATGTAGTTTGGTATTCTCGCAGCTATCCTTTCCTGGTAGGTTGGCACGTGCTCGTTCTGATAGAATACTCCGATAGGAATCCGGGCGTCCCACTCATTTGACTTTGCGATCGCCTGGGCAGTCTTGTCGGCAGTCTCCCCCGGGTCGTGCACCACCCCGTCGTACCCAGTTTCCTCCAGCTTGTAAATCCGGGGCATCGCCTTGCCCGTACTCTCGTCAATGTTGTCAAAGCCCTGGTACCATTCCTTTGTGTTGATGTCGTTGTAGGTGGGACACGTCTGCAAGACATCAACGAACGCCAAGCCCTTGTGGGTCACGGCCTTTTTGATCATTTCCTTCAGGTGCCTGACGTCGTAAGCGTACCCGCGCGCGAGAAATGTAAATCCGGAAATTAGCGCCAATGCTATTGGGTTGACCGAATTATTGACATTGGGCTGCGGCAGGGACTTTGTCTTCATGCCGAGTTTTAGCGTGGGCGAAGCCTGGCCCTTTGTAAGGCCATATACGGCGTTGTTGAACATGATGTACGCCATGTCCACGTTGCGCCTGCCCGCGCTAACAAAGTGGCCGGCACCAATTCCAAGGCCGTCACCATCGCCGCCGACAGCTATGACGTCAAGACTCGGGTTTGCCAGCTTTGCTCCCTGGGCAAATGGGAGAACTCGGCCGTGAAGTGTGTGAATCCCGTAGGTTCGGATAAAGTGTGGAGTCTTGCCAGAGCAGCCTATTCCGGAGAATATCGTCACTTTGTCGTTAGGTACTTGCATGTCAGCAAGCGCCATCTGAATCGCGTTCAATATTCCGAAATCACCGCAGTTGTGCAATATCGCGTTCTCGCTTACATAGGAATTCACGTCTTCAACTTCCAGGTTATAGACAGGGCCATCGTAGTCAAAACTCTCGATCTTCCTGATCGGGATAAGGACATAGTCAGGTTGCACGATGGACGATGGAGGCTTGCCGACATGTCGTCCAATCCTGTATTTCGTCTCTATTACCTTGCACAGTCTCACGAAATCCCGATCATTTACGACCTGAATAGAGTACGATTTCTTGTGTATTCCAGTCGGCTCGGCGACAGATATCACGGGGACAATTCCCTGCCTGAGAAGAAGCGTTTTCACCTGCTCTGTAAGAGTCTTTGATATTGTCTTGAAATTCGCCCTCAGCTGGCTTGAGCTGACCCAGCCGTCACCCCGCCACATCCCCTTTATCAGCTCGGTCTGTCTTGCGGCAGGAAGGAGCATGGCGAAATGTGGTATTTTCTTGTTCAATGCGCCGTGACCAAACCAGTCCAAGAAAACCCTGCCCAACGGGGCTGAGGCAAAAGATATTGTTGTCGAATTGCGCTTGCTCGCAATCGCTCCTTTCAGGCCGAATGTCTCCAACATTGTTCGCCTAACATCTCCAATGAATTCGACTTCGTTTGAGTTGAAGGTAAAATGTACCCGTCTGCCATGAACATAACCCTCTGCAACATAGTAGCCCATTAACCTCAAAAAACTTGGATCGAGGGCTATTTTTGACGGAAGTTTTTTACTTACAGTGTCCTTCTTTCTCAGGCGGTAGTCTATTTCAACTGTCTCTAGATCCTGTTCTTCTTTCTGTATCGGATAGACAAGGTAGTCCTTTTCCTCCAATTCGTCCGCGCGTTTCCAGACCGCGTCGTATTCAACGTTGTGCAGTTTCTTGTTCCTGTCGCTTCGTTTGACCACAAGGATGGGATGCTCTTCGGTAGCGTACGTCTCTCCAAAGCACTTTGTAATGAACCTGAAAATCTTGCCTCTGTGAATGTGGCTGATAATTTCGGTGACCTTGTGGAATTTGCCGTCCCTTCCCAGGACTCTTTCACCTACCGCTATTTGCTGTATCTGCTTCACTGAAGGGTTGCAGTGAATTGTGGTGTCCGGCAGCACGCACCCTGCGCACCAATCGTTGTGGACCTCAGTCTTGTAGTCTGCTAGCTTAAGCGCCATGTGTTAGCACCTGTCTCCTTGGAACATCCTTTTCATTTATTATCCTCTTCACGCCGTTATAAACCTCCTCGAGCGACATCGGCCTTCCGTTGTACTTTACGATATGATAGTCGTATCCTCTTCCCGTGTTTTGTTTCAGTATGGAGCCAAGCTGGCCTGAATAGTTCATCTCTATCCCTATCACCTTTTTCGCTTCTCCTACCATCGACTTTACGAGCTCCACCGGGAACGGATGCATCAGCCTTACATGAATGAACTTGATGTCTATCCCTTCTGCTCGCAGTTTTTCCATTGTGTCAAGGATCACTCCCTTGTTTGATCCCCAGCTGATCACTACAGTGTCCCCGCTGCCATAGGAGACGGCCTTGTCCTCGTCAGGGATTTCCTTTAGTGCGACATCAAGCTTGCTCATTCTTTTGTCCATCATCTTCACACGAAGCTCTGGATCCTCTGTGATGTGTCCTTCCTCTGTGTGTTCGTCACCGGTGTTCCAAAAGATAGCGTCCTTTGTCCCAAGCACGACCCTCGGGCTTATCGGATTATCGGACAGCTTGAAGCGAAGGTAGTTCCCAGCTACCCCCTTGTCATTTTCTGAAACCGTGCTTACCAGTGAACCCCTGTCGATAGCCACCTTGCCCGGATCAAGGTTTTTGCATGTGGTCACACTGTTGGCAATGGCCTTGTCAAGGACATGTATGACAGGCATCTGGTAACGATCGGCAAAGTTGAATGCCTTCACCGTGTCGTAAAAGCTCTCCTCAATATCGCCTGACGCTAATACTATCCGAGGGAATTCTCCGTGCCCGGCATTGATGGCGAAGTTCAGATCTCCTTGCTCATGCCTTGTTGGAAGGCCGGTGGACGGCCCTGTCCTCTGGTAGAGCGATATCACAATCGGGACTTCATTCATGCCTGCCCAGCCTATCGCCTCAGCCATCAGCGAAAATCCTGGGCCCGAGGTTGCAGTCGCCGATCTCGCACCCGTCAACGCGCTTCCAATCGCCATGGCGATCGCAGCTATCTCGTCTTCTGTCTGGACTACGACAGTGGAACCTTTCTTGCCGGAATCGTTGAGATCGAGTATCTCGTTTGATTCTAGGTACTCGCTGTCGTCTGAAGCCGGAGTAATAGGGTAGTAGGTCTGGAACCGGCAGCCTGCGACCATTTTGCCCATCGCCGAGGACTGGTTTCCTTGTATGATTATCATGTCTTTGTCTGCTGGCCTCACTTGCAGGCGATGACGAAAGTTGCTGTCAGCAAACTTTGCCTTCGCATAGTTGTAGACGTGAGCTGACGCTTCCACGTTAAGGCTAGCAACCTTTTGCTTTGCCCTGAAAATGAATCGGATCGCCTTTGCGAGAACCTCGCTGTCAAAGTCTAGAATGGCCATTGACGCAGAAAGTGCCATGACATTTACCATCCTGGTAAGCCTGCTGAGAGAAGGGTCGTTCACCTTCTGCGCAAATTCCTGCAGCAGCTGAAAGAA
>JANWIX010000034.1 GCA_025449675.1 Nitrososphaera sp.
ACATAAACGTAGGCACAACAATCGATGTGCTGACAAATGACACAGACCTAGATGGCGATACTCTCACCGTCACAAACGTAACCCAGCCAGCTAACGGGTCTGTTGTGGACAACGGCGATGGAACCGTTACCTACACACCAAACGCCAACTTTACCGGTACTGACGAATTCGAGTACACGATTTCAGACGGCAACAGTACTGACACTGCAAAAGTGACTGTTCAGGTGAATGATCCAACTGTTCCTCCGGAGAACAATCCCCCAGTTGCAGTGGACGACTTCGCTCAAACCGACATAAACGTGGGAATTACAATCAACGTGCTGACCAATGACACAGACCTGGACGGCGATACTCTGACGATTACGAACCATACTGAACCTGCTAATGGCTCTGTTGTGGACAATGGAGATGGTACCATGACTTACACGCCTAACGCCAATTTCACGGGTACTGACGAATTCGAGTACACGATTTCAGACGGCAATACCACTGATGCTGCAAAAGTGACTGTCCAGGTGGGTGATCTAACTCCTCCAGTGGATTATGGGCTTCAGCTGTTCGAGAACGGTACCAGCGTGTCAGACGGCATTGTGAACCTGAATCAAGAAGTCCGTGCAGTAGCAGAGACGGCCGATACTTTGGTGGACCAAGTAACCTTCAGATGGATGAGCCCTAGTGGAGAGATAGCGCAAAATGTCACAGTTCCCATATCTACACCTGAAGACACTTTCATACCAGACGAACAAGGAACATGGATAGTAGAAGCTGACTTTGGAAACGGTCAGGTAATACGGAAAATGCTAAACATCTCGTTCTTTGTAGTACCAGAATCACCCATAGGAGCGATAGCAATGCTTCTAGCATCGATGGGAGCGTTGGGTGGATTCTTGTACTTTAGATCGAGAAGGCCAATAATGGGTAACTAGTCACACAGGAACGTGACCTGTTTGCAGCAAGCGCTACGCGCTGGAGGACCTCGAGGCACCCAAGTCACTGGGACACCAAGCCCGACACACTTCCGAGTTTAGGCTTGGTGCTCGGGAGACGGTTTACAAAGAAAAAAAGTGATCGCAGGGGGACCGGATTCTCGAGATCTAGGAATAGTTAGACACATATCTGAAATCATCACGTAACATGGCATGAGCCACAAACTGACCCCCGAAGAGGAAAGAGTCATAGTGCATAAAGGGACCGAGCCTCCTTTCAGTGGCGAATATGACAATTTCTACGAAGAAGGAACTTATGTCTGCCGACGGTGCAGCGAGCCCCTCTTTTCCTCAAAGAGCAAGTTCGATGCCGGGTGCGGATGGCCGGCCTTTGACGAGAGTTATCCTGACGCGATAAGGCGCCTGCCTGACCCTGATGGAGAAAGAACGGAAATAGAATGCGCAAAATGCGGCGCCCATCTGGGACATGAATTTACCGGAGAACGCATGACAGCCAAGAACACCAGGGAATGCGTGAACTCGTTATCAATACGTTTTATTCCCACGAGGCCCAGATAGCATCATGGAAACTGCAACGCTTGCCTCTGGTTGCTTTTGGTGTTCCGAGGCGGTATTCAGGCGACTGGAGGGCGTGAAATCCGTCCTGCCAGGCTATACAGGAGGAAAAGTGGACGATCCTTCCTATGACGACGTATGCACGGGGACGACCGGCCACGCAGAAGCTGCCCAGATAGAATTTAATCCAGACGTTATTTCTTTTGAAAAGCTACTTGACGTTTTCTGGCACACGCATGATCCGACCACGCTCAACAGGCAGGGAAACGACGTTGGCACTCAGTATAGATCTGCCATATTTTACCACAGCGAAAAACAAAAAGAGACCGCGGAGAAGTCAAAGAGGGACCTTGAAAGCAAGGGCGTCTATAAAGATCCGATTGTGACAGAGATAGTTCCGTTCAAAAAGTTTTATGTCGCAGAGGATTACCACAAGAACTACTATGAGCAAAACAAGAATGCAGGTTATTGCAGGTTCGTCATTGAGCCAAAGGTCCAAAAGCTGTTCAAGCAGCACAAGAACGACCTTAAAGTCGAGTACGCCTAGTTTTAGACTTTAAAGGGCACTACGCGGAGCCTCAGGAGTACGATGGCACCCAAGACCTCTCTTGGTGTAGGTCCAACGAAATAAGTTTGAGTGGTGCAATTAACTGTAGGGTCTAAAGTCCTTTAGGCTGGCCCGCAATTTGGCGAGCTCGTTTACTTTGACATCGTCAGGATCGGGCTTGGCTTTCTTATCGTCTGAAATCATTTTTGTTATCTTGGCCAGGTTCTCTTCTATTTTCAGGATTGCAGCTGTAATTTCTTCGTTCGTAAATGCCTTAATCTCGGAAGATGATCGCCTGTTTTCACGATTATCCAATTCTCGGTCTTCCAATGCCTTACTCCGTATACTCTCAAATGCAAGAATCCTCATAACTTTTGTTGTGTAATCAAATTGACTCATAAGTTCTAGATGGCTTCACTTGCAAAGAAGCCGGTGACGTCAAAAATACCTATGTGGGCCAAACTTGGGAGATTGCATGCGTCCACTGCTGGTAAGGCGCTGTGCCGGAAAATTTACATGAGCTGAATAGCTATCTTCAGATCATAAACAGCCGCAACATCGGGCATGAATCCATGACTTGAAATAGAAAAAAGGAGGGGTTGGTCGCAGTATCCCTGCGCCAATCAGTCACCTTAGCTGAGGTAATAGACCACGCTTACGGTCATCGTTACCTCTTGCTGACCAGGTAGGATCTGTGTGTCTAAGGCTTGAGCCTCGATTCCCCTTGAATAAATCGGGAAGTAGACATCGTTCAAGCTTATCGACTTGATCCCAGAGACATTCATTCCAACTGCGTTTGCCGCCAAATCAGCTCTGTGTCTTGCGTTCTCTAGTGCTACTGATATCATACCATCGCGGACTTGTTCCTGTCTTTCCTGCGATATGAAGAAGTATGCTCCTTGTACGCTGTCTGCTCCTGCTTCGATGGCAGCGTCGATTACCTCTCCAGCTTCAATGGTTCCGCTGGCGTCTATGGTCACGCTCAGGCTGCTGGATGCCCTGTACCCAGAGATCCCTTGGTTTGGCTGGCATTCAGGAGGGGGTGGATATATCATGATGCACACCTCTTCTTTTTCGTAGCCGTATACTGGATAGACATTGTAACTGCTTGTGCTGATATCGTCCTCGGAGATGCCCAGTGCTGTCAGTGCAGCTACTATTTGAGCAGTCCGGTTTGCGTTGCTAGAAGCAGCCTCTTGGGCTGTAGTGCCGTTTGTTTCCACGCCAACCGTCACGCTTACTTTGTCAGGATCGACTTTGCTCGTTGAACTGCCTGATGTAGAGATGGTAGATCTAGTCTCTTCGTCTGTTGTCTGTGCACTGACGCTCATTAGCTGAGTGCCAGAAAACACTGCTGCGAATATGCCTGCCGCGATTATTCCCGTCAGCAGGATCATCCGTTTGTCGCTTGTTGACATTTTTGTCGTTCTAGAATGGATCGCATCATAGGTAAAGCTAACCGTTAGAACGCGTTCCTGCTCCTGTTCTGCGTTTCAGAACGTGGTCGTTTCCTTGTTCTTTGCAAGATTTACAACTTGCTAATCGGCCCTGTTAGTTATTGTACTTGTATATAGATAATTACATATCAGCAATCTGATACCTGTGATTAGGTTTTGGAGTACTGTAGGTCAGGGCTTTGGCTCGCTTGAATCTTGGGCGTAACTCGAATCATTGCGTAATTCCCGGATCTATGATAATCCCAATCGTTGATTTCACAAAGGCAAAAGGCAAAGTAGCCCTTGACGCCCGCTGATACGGGATGATCGCAGTACCGAAGTTGGCTTGATTTTCCTGTGTATTTGTTCATGAATTCCACCCCGGTTTCGTCCGGCCTGCCGAGCTTGTGTTGGATCGCTGAGTGTCCGCACTTGGGACACTTTTTGCTCCACAATTCCTTGCCTTCCACGTCGCATGGTATGGTATGATATGTTATATGGCTTGCGGCGAGATTGTTACCTATTTGGTAATGGGCTGGAGCAGAGTTAGATTTCGCGTAGGATCAGGAGCTGTTCTGGTGCCAGTGCTGGTCAGGACTTGGAACAATTGGAACGTGACTTTGCTACGTTGGCCAACTTAACGCCCCAATTGTTCTGCTTTTGGCACATCTACTTGTCGTATACGATTATTCCTATAGTGCTTCCTGCACCCGGCGGTACTTCGATGCTACATTCGTTCTTGATATGGACTACCACAATCCCGTTCTGTGACTGAACTAGTCCATCGTCGAGGCAAACATTCATGTCATTTAGCGTGACAATTACGCTATCATCTGAATCTGTTCCGGCGATAGTGCAGTTTTTCGTCATGGCCACATGGACCGAGAGAGGACTTGTCGCTTCGCTGTTGGTAAGAACACATTGCCCAAACAGCAGCTTTGTCACCGCCTGGAGTTCAGAGCCACCAACAGAATCGGCAGCTAGTTCACTTGCGCCAACAGCGTCCGGAGCAATATCCTGTGCCTTTACGTCGTTGTCCTTTATCCTGAGTGACCCTACCGCACTCGGAGCAATATCGTCAGTCTTTACTTCACCATCCTTGATGTCCACTGACTGTATGCTGTTGTTGATGATATCTGCAGACCCGACCGTGTTTGCAGCGTATGCCCTCAGCTCTGGCGACGCGACAAAAGCGCCAGCGATAAAGGCAGCTGCTATGATTCCACCTACCTTGAGGCTTATCATGCTAGGTATAGTCTGTTATTTTCAAATTTGAGCCTTTCTTGATGGCTTCCCTTATCTTCGTAATCGGACTTGCTCTAGCGGCGGCGGGCATTACCTTTCTCGTCGGATTAGCAACCCGGTCATTCGTTATTCTGTTTGATTATTTCGGCGTGTCGCATTATTTCCTCATAGGCATTGGGTTATTTCTGATGGCGCTTGATCGAATAATGAGGCAAAAACCCGGTGAAGGATTTTGGGGAATGAAACACACAAGGGCCAAGTGAAAAAAAGAACTACTACAGATTTGGAATTATTGGACGGTGCGGGCTCGGCTAGCTCGACATTCTCTTGCTTCTGAATAACAACCCCGCAGTTACCACGCCGCCAAGCGTGAGAGCCAGAATGGCTGCATTCAATCCTTCGGGCACCTCATTTTGTCCAAAAGCCATTTCTTTCAAAGTGACTATTTTGTAGTCGGACTTGTCCTTGATATGAGCGATCACAGACTGGACGTTTTCAATGTTATCCCATGGATGCAGCATTACTACTGCATTCCCATTCGCCACGATAGAGTCATCTATCTTGGATAGAATTTCAATAACAGGTACAGGCTCCCAAGCAGTCTGATTTTCGGTCAAGATCGAGACTTCCGCGGTCATTGGCAGATGGTATAACGGACTACTGCTCGTCTGGTCATTGGCGAATATGGTGTCCCTAACTGGATCCGCGCTGATGATGTATAGTCCGGAATTAGCCACGGCTTCGTATGTATGGTCGTTGACGCTATTGAAGGGGGCAATAAATGTCGTAATCAACACGTCATGGCCCAACAAGTCATGAATTCTCTGGTTGGTTCCCTCCAACAACTCCTGCTGGGAAGCGGCGTCTTCTAGCAACCCAAAGTCCTCGTGCAGCCATCCGTGGTTAGCTATCTCGATCCTTGAATCGTTCCTGTATTGCCTGACAAAGTCTACCAGCTCGGTGTCGTTCCCGAACATGCTACCGATTATGCCTATTGTAACGGATGCGTTATTCTGCCTAAACATCTCGATAATTGCTCGCTGCTCATTGCTGTAATAGAAATCCTGAATGTCGTCGAGCCTAAATGCCACGCACCTTTGACAGTCAGGCTGTGTAGCATTGACAGGTTGCAACACCATAGACGACACGATTGCAAAGATGACAGCCGATAGTATCCTAGCGCGTGCCCCAAACATTTTTCTTCATCGTAATTAATGCCGGTACTACGAGCCAGATGTTAATGAACGTGGTTATCAGCACCATCAGAGGTTTGTATTTCCACGTATTGTTTCGTACCCTCGCCCTGTAGTCATTCCCGTGAACCAGACCCAAGAGATCTTGGTATTGCCGTTCCAAATATCATTGCTGTCGGCTGCTTGAAGCCGTCCAATCTTATGTTAAAGTCTTCTATGTGCCGTCTACTTAAGACATAATAGCAAATGGCGCGGTGATTAGGGTATGACAATGCAACCTCCCGAAGCGCGTGTTATCGCCAATGATCTGGAAATATACTTCAAGGGCTTTGAAGTATCTCTCAAGAGAAATAACACCGAGGATTCAGTAAGATACCTAGAGTCCATGATTGAAGAGATCGACTACACCATTGATCATTTGCAGCCGGAAAAGGAGCTAAGGATTGCAAGAGAGGATCGAAAGAGCCACGTTAGAAGGGCAATATCAGATCATCGGGCAGTCATCAAGGAGTTAGAGGACGAGCTCAGAAGCCTTTAGCGAAAGTGACCAATTGAAGTGCTAGCCTGACTCTAGCCGGGACGTTCGAATTCAAGCAATTTGAAACCTATATGTGGAATACAAACCCCACCTTCCCATGGTAAAGCCTTTCGCAAAAAGACCGGTGCAGCGAAACACGAAAAATTTTCCCGGACGTGTATGGTTTGTTCAACAACTGCGACGACTGAAGCGCTATTCAAAGTGAATGATGCAATAGTAACAGTCCAAAAATTCTGTGATATTTGCCTGCCAAAGTTGGGCTGTGAGGTTAGTACGCACTATGAAATAGAACGAGTTCACTGCATCGCGAAGTTCCGGAACAGATCTGCTATAACCCATATTCAGCACGCCTCATATACCAGCAAAAGTAGCTTGATTAGCTGTCTGTGTCTCGAGGAACTTCCAAACTAGGGGTAGTAATAACCGTTGTCGCTGCCGTCGCTATTGGACTGTCTGTGGCTTTTGCGTTTTCCCCGGTTGAGTCACCTTCGAAGCAACCGATAAAAGAGATCGATTGTACGTCACCTGCCGGAAGTATCAAGGGTTGGGTCGTAGACATCGATGGCGTTGGAACGAATGAAACTAGGCGTATTGCCGCGTCGATGCTCATGAACGAATATTGCTCCAGGCCTGAGCTTGTGACCGAGATTAGCGCCATGGATTATCCGGCCGTGGGTTTGATCTCATATGGCTGCGACTCTGCCTCAGGCAAGATTGGCAATACAAACCTGCAGGAATCTCTTCGAGAGTTCGCACCGATCTATTGTGAGGGTGCAACTTTGGCATTACTTGAAAGGGCTGAATGGATGGGACTGGCTGTGCATGATTTCAAGCAGGAGATGGCCGCCTATCTTGAAGAACAGAAACAGATCTTTGACCATGCAGCCTCAATTTCAGACGAAGGCCCGGATCCCGAGTATGCTTGGGTTGAAACGGAAACGATTCAGAAAGTAGATGAAGCGCTCGTCGAGATCACTGGCGTCATAGAGAATGCAAAGTCTATGGTTCATGATGACCAGTACTATGATGCGGTAAAGGCTCTTGAAAGGGCGAATGCTTCTCTTATTCAGCTGGGCTCAGATCTCTATTCGTAGATAAGAAAATACGAACGGCGAGCTTACGGCTAGAGTTGAAAAGAGTGGCTCCGGGCCTTGAACAGAGGCCCGGCGGCACAATTTTGCGGTATCACCCATCTATCTGTGGCATAGTCGATTGTCCGGCGTTTGTACTGAGGTTCTGTGTTGGCTGCCATGTGGCTCCATTGTTGTGGCTGCGCCTATCAATGATGTCATAGTTGCCTGGAGTGCTGTCCTGCCAGATAATATAGACATTCGCGCCAACCGTCGTCACTTGTGGAAACTCGGACACTCCTGCGTTGTTGCTAATTTGGACCAATGGTTGCAGTGTCCCGCCGTTGTTTGTGCTGCGTCTTAGAAATATGTCATTGTTGCCTGGTGTATTGTCGTTCCATGTAAAGAAGACATTGGCTCCAGAAGTCGCGACTTGAGGATTCATCGAAGATCCTGCGTTGTTGCTCAGATTCTTTACACCCTGGAAGGTTGCTCCGTTGTTTATGCTACGTTTCATAAAGATGTCATTGTTTCCCGGAGTGGAGTCTTGCCATGTCACGAATACAAATGCTCCGGAGAATGCGGCCTGTGGTGCCCCAGAGTCGCCTGCGTTGTTGCTGAGATTAAGCTTGGCTGGAAACGATCCACCGCTATTGGTGCTGCGGGCAAAGAAGATGTCGAAGCTGGCAGTGCTGTTACTGAAGTCGCTCCATGACGCATAAACATTTGTGCCGGTGGCAGCCAGCTCCGGTCCAAGTGCGTCTACACCACCTCCATTCGAGAGGTTCTTCACCGCACTAAAAGCACCGCCATTGTTTGTACTGCGTTTGAGCAAAATGTCCCTTGTACCATAGAAGTCGTCCCATGCTACATAGACATTGGTCCCGGAAGCTGCCAACGCGACTATATTGTTGAGATAATCAACATTAGTAGAGCCACTTAAGTTGACCACTCCCTGGAAAGTACCTCCGTTGTTTATGCTGCGTCTAAAGAATGCGTCGCTTGATCCAGCTGTTCCATAATCCAACCAGGTTACGTACACAAAGGCTCCTGATGCCGCCACCTGAGGTCTGGTAAAGAATATGTTGTCAGTGTCAGCAGTACTTATTCTGACCTTTGGCCCGAATGTTGCTCCGTTGTTCAAGCTGCGAATAAAGAAGGCATCGACAGTTGTGCCTGCAGCATTTTCTTGTGCCCAGACGATATACACGTTGGAACCGGACACGGTTATCTGTGGAGCAACTGACGGTCCGGGATTGTTACTTAGGTTAACTAGTGGCTGCCACGTTACCCCGTTGTCTGTACTTCTCCTGAAAAATATATCCGAGTTCCCTGGAGTAGTGTCCTGCCAAACTGCAAATCTGTTGTTACCGGATGCTATAACTACCTGTCCCGGATCAAAAGCTGCGCTACTTGAAAACGGAGCAGCAGTACGATCCGGCTCTCTAGTTTCCTCCTCTGCAAAGCTTGTCGTTGCCGAGCTGTTACCTGATACTACGAACACCGTAGCAACAAGCAGGCCCGCCAAAAGAAAAGAAGCTGTCTTCATGCCTCTCACTAGCACGTGATGTTATTTAAGCGTGCACGTAACTATGGCGAGTTAATTAGTCGAAGCCAGCATTCTACATGAGTTTTTCGCCTAGACCAGTTGTGGCCCTATGGCGGACCCTGGCGGGCCCGGAGCAACATCTGTCATGTCCTCTCCAAGGGAACAATGCTTCCAACAGGTTACCTTGACTGTTCGGTGAGTCTTGACGGTCTCTTCCATAAGGTTTCTTGTGCTCAAATCTTTGTAACAAATAATTACAGACTCCTCAATTTATC
>JANWIX010000035.1 GCA_025449675.1 Nitrososphaera sp.
CCTTGCAGACAACGTTGACCGTTCCGACAGGAAACTCGTACCCGGATTCGGGCGAGCAATGTGGAGTTAGTTCACCATCGAAATCATCCAGAGCTGAAGCGGTGTAACTCACCCGGGCTCCCAACTGTGAGATAGCGTCAACCTCGAGGGGAGACGCCGGAAGAATCAGTTTAGGGGGCTGGCTATCAGTAGTTTCGGTAGTTTCGGCAGTCCTCGTGCCGGTAACGATTGTAAGGAACGGATTAGTTCCAGTACTGGTCGCCCTATTAGTTTCGATAAAATCTGTGATGTACTGGCTGATTCCACCAATTACTGGCTGATCGGTCGTCTCCGTCAAGACAACATCTGCATCAACGTTGGTGTCGTCAGGTACGTCTGGAATAGGATGCGAACCGCCTCCACCTGATCTCGAATTGGTCGATGACGTCACGGTTATCGTCACCTTGGCTGTATTGCTATCTTCTTCGCCGTCATTAACCTTGAAGCTGAAACTGTCATTGCCATGGTAGTCAAGGGATGGAATATAGGTGACAGTACCGGCGGACGCACTGAAATCGTGAAGCTCTCCGTGCTGCGGATTATCCACAATTGAAAATGAAATTTCATCGCCATCGTCGTCGCTGCCTTCCAAGAGTATGCTGATTGATCTTTCTTCACGCGTCGCTATAGACAGAGATTGCGCGACGGGTGGGCTGTTGGTATCGATGATGACGGTAAAGGTAGTTGACGCTCTATGACGTAGGAAATTCTTGGGTTTGTCGTCGCGATCCCGGCCCTTATCATCATCGTCTTTACTCTCATCATCGTCATCATCCTTTTCATCATCATTCTTATCTTTCTCCTTATCTTTTTCGTCGCTATCCCTATCATCGTGACCCCGCTTTTTGTCTTTGCGCTCCTGCTTGTCATCATCCTTTTCATCATCATGCTTCTCACCATCCTCGTCAATGTCTAGACTGATCTCAGCAGTTGCCACTACCAGGTTTGCCCCCTCATCTGCAGAATCTGGGACTTCAAATGCCGCTTCAAACTTACCCAGAGCATCAACGATAATTGTTTCTGGAACAGTTGGAATGGATTTCTTGTCAAACGTCAAAGTCACCGTGGATAAAGCAACAAATCCTGATCCTTCAATACTTACAGCTGAGCCAGCGGGTCCTTGATCCGGTGATAGTTCTATGGCTGGCGCGGCGCTTGCGGGCAGGATAGACATGGGAAAGAAAATGACAATAGCCGCGGATAGCAAACTCACCGTGAAATAGGAGCCTTTCCTCTTGGTACGAGATCCTCTCAACCAGCTGTTCGAAAACTAATCCAACAACTTTCTCTTAAGGAGAGCAGGAACAATAGGACTGATCTTACCTTGACAAAAAGTTACAGCACGACAAATAATTCAAACGCGCTACGAATGTCTTATAGATGACTATATCAAGCCCATAACATGCAAGCAGCTTGCGCGCACATCTTTAGAACCCGCGGCAAGAATCCTCTAACATGTTTCCAATGAATCGCTCATGCATTGCAAGTCATGAGCAGATCTGGTGCGCACACTGCTCAGTAGCAGTCAGGACAAAAGTTCCAAGCCCTTGCTTGTGAGCCTGTTCTTCTTTGTAAGGTATCCATTGTTCACAAGTGCAGCGATTTCTCTTTCAACTTCATCCTTGTCTACAGAAAGCTGAGCTGCAACATCTTTTGGCTTATGGGAACCCTGATAGAACGATGTAAGGACCCTGTACTGCACTTTGTTGATGTCTGGAGGCAGAGCTTTTTCCGGGATCGTCCCAAGATTTGCTGAATCCATCGCGGCTTTCATTCTTTTTTGAATATCGTCCATGGATGACATTCCCATCATTTTTGACCCACCCATCCTGCCCATCGAGCCAGCAGCAACAGAAGAACCAATGCCGCCCACCGCTTGCGAAACAATGAACCATACTCCAAGTGCGCCGCCACCTCCAGCAAGGAACGGCAGGTACTGCGCGTACGGCGATAGTGCCGCATTATCGCTGACTATGCTCTGGAACGGAATAAAAGAAGAGAATGAGCCAAACTGGGAGGAACCAGTCGGCGAAAGAAAGCCGGAAATGGCTATCAAGGGAACGATTGCACCCAATACCGTGGATATTATTCTAACCGCTACACCGGCACCCATTACTACCACTTCACAACAGCCTCCTCTTATAAAAAAATAGCTAAGATTGTTCTTCCCGAAGAATTGACAAATATGTAGTTACAACTGTAGTATCACAGCTTTGAATACCGTGAGAATCAAGAAAGGTTATGTACTTCAATTCATGTGGAGGATCAATAGAATGTTGCAGAGGGGACTTTTCTGCATGTCACTAGCAATTATCTTGTTTTTCCCAGCTACGCATGTGCAGAGTTCAGTAGGCCATGGTGAGCGGTCACCGGACTTGGATAGGGATGCTGCCACTGTTTCTACGGAATCTAGCCTGGCCGCCTCCGTTAGGGGCCATAATGACGCGATCATCGAACTCCCGCTCCAGGATGGTGACAGTAATAAATCCACAGGAAACTTTACCGCTTCTCCTCCCGCCGCTGTCGGCAAAGCAGACAGTACCGTAGTGGCACTCTCAGGCTCTAACAGATTTGTGGCCTGGACTGACTATACCCCGGGTAACGCCGAGATCATGTTCAAAAGAAGCACGGACAGCGGAGCTACCTGGAAATCTACAGTCAACTTGAGTAACAATCCTGGGAATTCGATCAATGTAGCAATAGTTGCGTCTGGTTCAAACGTGTACGCGGTATGGACTCAGTACAACAATGCCAATACTCTTGGTGATGTACTTTACAGAGGGAGTTCGGACAACGGCGTCACCTGGGGACCAAAAATCAAACTGAGCTCAAGCGGAAACAACGTGGGTGTCCTGCCACAGATAACCGCATCCGATTCCAACATATATGTAGCCTGGAGCGAGTCGAATGATGAGATATTCTTCAAGCGTAGTACCGACAACGGCTCCACCTGGAAATCAACGGTGAATTTGAGCAACAATGCTGGTCCGTCTTATAGCGCATACATTGCCTCCGGCTCCAATGTAGCTGTAGTATGGAACGACATAACCCCTGGCAACGCCGAGATCTTTTTCAAAAGAAGTACCGACAACGGCGCCACCTGGAAATTAACAGTGAATTTGAGCAACAATTCCGGCAAATCAGTCCTGACCCAAGAAGCCGTCTGATATTGGACGACTTTCCGGTCCATCAGAAGGACACCGGTTACCACTCAATTCGCAAAGACCTGCCTTTGGAAATACTATCGACTTGCCAGCGGTTTATTATCCTTCCAGCTTCCCTGGTTTCGCCCTTTTCGACGTCAACAGGATCTTTCTGGTCGTTCTCTTGGTTCACCTCAAAAAACGCTGGGCTGATGGGATGGTTCTCGGGATAGTCAAAAACCAAGATGAATTTCTGGCAGTTTGTATAGAACGTATTCTCAAAGTACCTTTCTGGTTCTTCAACATCATATTCCAGAGAGAACGATATTTTCTCGCCCTTGGCCAGTGGCTTGGCAAGAGAAGTTGCAAACATCTTTTGATTCAAAGTGTTCAGTTCCACAGCAGAGATCGTTAGTGGTTTCATGCTCTGGTCGTATACTTTGATATTGAGATCATCAAAACTCTTCTCCACATCAGTTGCAATCTGATGAGTCACTGTTTGCATCGGTATGTCGCCAAGATTCTGCAATTCATAGGTTCTCTTGTAGTGTACCTTCATAGTACCGGGATCAACGATTGTCACGTCAACGATAATCCGTGGATAAAGAAATTCATCGAGCTTACTTTTTATCTTGGCCGGAAGTACAGGATTGCCAAAATGCTTGTCATGTGCAGAGAAGATTTTTTGCTGTATGCCGTGCTTTAGAGTGAAATAATCAAGAGGATGAATTATTTTCAAATAGTCGTGCGAAAGTTGACCTAGATCTTCTGCCACTCTTGAGCTGAGAAGGATGTGTCCGTCGTCCCCGATATCCATGATCCTTCGCGCCGTTATTATTCCAGGTCCCCACACGTTGTCATTACCACGGATATCCTTGACAATAAAGACTGGACCGCTGTTGATGCCTACTCTAATACGAACTAGCTCGTTTGGCAGCTTGCCGCGGTTGAATGCGCTAATTTTCTCGTGAAGTTCTATTGCGAGCAGGAGAGGCAATTCTGGGCCCTGCAAAAAGCCTATCGCCATGCCGTCTCCTGTGGGGAGTACAAGCGTCGAATCCGCTGGTGCAGACTTGAAGGCCTTGCAGTCCGCGATGCTTCTGTTGAGGAACTCGATCTTTTTTACCTGCAATGCCGTAGAAAGGTCTGGATCTGAAAGTCCGACCACGTCGACGAAAAAGAAGCTGGCGTGAACCGATCGGATTCTTTCAACTGGCAGCAATTGATATGCCTCTACGGGTGTTACGAAGACCCATTGAAATAAAGTTGCCGTAGGCCCTTCTAGGTCTCGAGAGAACTATGATGTTATCGAGATTTCTTGCTAAAAAGTGATCCTATTTTTATACTTCATAGGCGAGTCTCAGATACAAGCGCGCATGAGAATGATTCGAGATATTCGGTTCCCGCGCATCTCCAAGAGAACGCTTAACTCATTCGCGTTACCTGTACTGTCCTTCATGCTCTTGTCTTCATCCATTTTGCCGATCCAATCTATCCTTGCAAGCACCAATGATAACGGCGATGGGCCAGTCCAGGCTTCCGCAGAGGAGGGAATATTGACAGTAAGATCAGCAGACTTCAAAACAAAAGAAGAGTTTGCTGGTATGAGAATCGCGATCTTGTCGGGCGGGCAGGCAATCAGGAGTGATGTCACCCCCGCGACATTCGCTCTGGCGGCGGGTAAGTATGTCGTGCTGGCCAGCAACGAAAATTCCACATTCTTTTCAAGATGGGATGACACTATTGTGGAGGGGGTCGCAAGGGAGGTGACGGTCGGATCATCGGGACTCAACCTGACTGCTCTGTATAGAGTCATTCCTGATTCAAAAGAAGTTGCGGTAATCGTCAACGCGCACGTTCTCGGTGAGGATGATACTCTGTATCCACTTACGGTTGTGGAGAGCACTGTGCAGTACGTCAAGAGCAACAAGCACTCCACGTTGGACAGCGGCGCATATCCGAAGGTGTACAATCTTGCAGAAGGGATCGCGTACCGCGTCATCGCCACCAACTCTGAAGATCCTGCATCTGGCAATTTCAAATTCGATCACTGGGTCGATCCTGTTACTAACGAGACGGTACCTGCCCTTTCGCTCGAGTTCATAGCAAGGGACAGTCTTGTTCTTGATGCGATCTATCGCGAGGACAGCTCTAGCACCGTAGTTGTCCCCGTATCGTCAAGGCTGGAGAACGGGACGGTTATAGAGGGAGTTTATAACAAGGCCGTGGATCTCTCTAAACCACAATCCGCTCCAGCCGATGAAGGATTTACTCCAATTGATTATGTTCTTGAAAGAGGCAAAGACTTTGCCGCTGTCGCGTCAGAAGTTTGTGGATTCTGTCTGGCAAAGTCCATAGTGTTTGATCACTGGGAAGCTACCGGCGGGCCATTGATTAAGAACACGTTGTATTCTGACGAGTACGAATTCAGTACCGGGGACGTGGCCAGCAGAATCGACAGCCTGACAGCAATATACCGAATAGTCCCCGATGACGACTTTTGGCTCACCCCGGTCAACGCCACAGGTACTGATGTCAGGGTAGAGATACCGCCCAAGATTAACAATGGGATCACTCTAGAATTTGGCGAGGTTGTGGACAACGGCAACGTTACTGCCGCAGAGAACGGAGTATCTAGCGATGTTAACATATTTGACGATGTGGATCTAACACGCGGAAACGCAAGCATGAACATTGCCGACACACCCGGCGGCAACCTGACGACCACGACTTTTGAAACCTATGGGCCGGTCTTGAGGATAAACGATGGCAACGTGACGCTCGCAGGAACTACAAACATCACAGTCCACTATGATCTTTCCAAACTTCCTGTCGGACTGGAACCATCCATGCTTCAGATGTTACATTTTGACGGGATCGAATGGGAAAATGTGACGTTGAGTCGGAATGAAGCCAACAAGACGGTAACGGGCGCGTTGACTTCATTGTCCCCATTTGTGATAGCCTGGGATTCAAAATTCGGCATCGGAGGTGTCAAGGGCCCTGACCCTGTCGTCGAATCGAAACGGAGTGGCGGCGGTGGTGGCTCTAGGCCCTTGGAGAATGTTTCAACCTTGTATCTAGAGCGAGGAGTTGACGTAACAACCTCGCTTGCCATCGGTTCTTCCAAGAATATCACGGTAGAGTTTGCGCTTGAGGAGGTAACCTCTTCTGGAAAGATAACCTTGGCCACTGCGACTTCGCCAGAGCTGAAGCCTCTATTCGTAGATGACGCGGCGAACGCAACGATGATTCTTGGTTCTGATTTTACGGCTCTGGGCTCGGTATACAAAGTGACGGCCGACAATAACCTCGCCTTTTATGGCAACGCGGAAATCTCGATTCCGTACAACGAAACTAGTATTATCGGTGTGTCGGGTTCAAACGCGACAGAGGCGGACATCCGTCTCCTCTATTACAACGGTTCTGCATGGGAAGATTCTACTATCCTAAGCAATGCAACAGCTGATACCGTGACGGGACGGGTGAGTTCCCTTGAATCGCCTGCTTTTATCACCGTTGCCATTGTTCACGACAGGACCTACGGACAAGCGTATGTCGAAATGAATCCTCAGAAGAAGGTTAGCATGTACGACATTGATCTGGTCGCCGACATTGGCATAGGTGCAGTAGGTTCTGCCGCTGGCTGCCTCGAGGACGAGTCGGGCAAGCAACAATGCCTAGTCACATTAACAGGCTCTATCAGGAACGCTCAGAGGACAAACCAAAGCTACGCGATTGTTGTCCAAACCACAGATGAAGATGGGATCGCCCAAAGCATTGAATCGGTAACGGGCTCACTCGAAAAGACACAGGCGCTAGAATTCGATCTAACCTGGAAGGTTGAATCTTCGGATACGAGTTCTCCACATCGGGTCCAGGTACTCGTACTAGAAGGCTTGCTTGAAGGAACGGACATGATTGCGGAAGTGATTGAATTGGACCTAGAGCTCACATAAAGCAGCATGGTTTCAAGGTTGCTAGACCTTCATGCCAATTTCTCAGGAAATCCTGTTCCACCGGCCTGCGAAACGCGCCGGGAGACATGCTGGTTATAAGGCAGAAAGCATGAATTAGCCGATTGCTCGCAGTATGGTGTTCCGTTTCTTGCCAGCTGGCGGCAATATGGAATGTCCTGCTAGAGTCCGCTGCCGTAGAATGTTATAGAGGAATGGAGGGCGTACCTAATAATTGCCGGCCGCGAAACGGAATCATGTCGGACCTGCTAAAGTCAAGGCGACATGGAACCCTCCTGATAGCCATGCTGATAGGCGCAGCTGCCGCGGCGACACTCTTCTGGCTGTTCCTTGGATATCCGTTTCTCTAAAGCATAGTCCTGATCGCGGGCTGGATCCGCCCTCCGGAAGCCAATACTGCGTCATGAGAAATACTGACATAGGGATATGAGGCATCGCTGGTTGTGATAAATGGGCGACTGGGCGGGAAGGAGTCCCATCGCACCGGGACCCCTTAGTATTCTGGACCGACTTGTGCAACACCGGGTGGACGGTGGTCGCCTACTGATCCTTTCTTGCACTGACCAGTCTGAGCTCGATGCTCCGGAACCGGTTTAAAGTCAAGACGAAGAGATGACTGAAAATGAACGATGACGAATTTTTCATGCCTCGAGTGGCCTCTGTAGCCTGAAGAAAAATGAGCTACAGATTTCCCATCGTGTTTTACGCTGTGGTTACGTTCACCGACGCAACCGCTGCGCTCGCTTTGCCTGCTTGGACATCCATCGTAAACGCTAGACCACTGTCGATTGCCTTGATTCCAGCTGGGTTAGCCAGGTAGATGAACATCGCTTGTCCCTGCACCAGTGATATTGGCCCCGTTGCCATGGTGAATGTTTCTGCCGGTCCTGCACCCGTGACTTCGATTGTAGACAGAGTTCCATCGTATGCTATTTCTTTCTGGGCATTAGCTGCTGTTGCGATTGTCTGAGTGTTGTTGTACCACCAGGATCCTGTCGGCACTGAAATGCCTCTGATCGTTATCTTTTGGATCGAAACGGCCTTTCCGCCAGTGTTCTGAACAACAAATCCAGCTACGGACGACGTGCCATTAGGAGATACCCAAATGTGCGTGTTTGAGACTTGTATTGCTTCGTTTTCTGTGTTGGTTTGGAACAACGAGCCTCCAAAGAAAATTACTCCCGCTGCCAGCACTACTGAAGCAATCAGGATTATGAGGGTCGTAATTACGTCGCCAAGACCTCTTCTTTTTGCGAACTTCATTCTTTGAGTCATTCGTATGGCTACACTGCAGTGGTTCTTGTAATAGGGACACGCGTGTATAGCGATATACGTGATTCAACGGCACATATTGGGAGTGATATATCTCCTGATACTTGTTACCGGTGTGTTCCCATGTTTCTGGTAGTAAGGCAAAGCAGGCTACGGAAAAATACGGCAGAAGTACGTGTTTTGCAGGTCACATGTCATTCGCACGTATCACTGGTTCGACATTTCTTTAATATTAGTTCCAGAATCCGTGTGACATGCGCAGTCGATCCTCTGTTGCTTTGTACCAGAAAGCGTATAGAGAGAATCCTGCATACGGCTGAAAAAATGGCTTCACAGACCCTTGATTTCAAAACGTCGCGAAGGAACCTTGTCATTTTCACCATAGTTGCGATTGTGGCGGTAAATTCTGTAGTTCTGTTTGCTCCAGACATGGAGAGCAGGAATTACTACGGCGATATTCTCGGGCCTATTACCGCGGCGATCGCTGTGGCCTACGGTCTCATTATTGTTCGTAGGCAAGGGTTTTCTGGTATGTTCGGACGGGCTTACGCTGCCCTCGCTTTGGGACTAGCATTGTGGCTAGTGGCAGAGGGGTTGTGGGCATACTATACGATCGGATTGCAAATAGAAGTCCCATTTCCATCGCTGGCGGACGCGTTCTGGCTGGCGGGGTATGGTCCGATGGGCTATCATCTGCTGGTTATGGCCAAGTTCTATGGACGTATCAAGAAGCAAAATCTGATCATAGTATGCGTAGCGACTGCAATCTTTGCAGCGGCTTACATTAATGATATCATGGACTCGTCTGTACTATCAGAGGCATTTCTCCCGTTAGCTATCAGTGTCGCCTACCCTCTTCTAGACGCTGTTCTGCTTATTCCTGTAGTGCTCGTACTTCTGACTCCTACGAGAGGAAAACTCACATCCATTCCTTGGATTTTCATCTCTTGGTTGCTAACAGCATCGGCTGATGCAATTTTCGGGCACACCATCGTTTCAAATCTTGCAGCAGAAATCACGGTATGGAACTTGCTTTACAACGCCGCGTACATTTGTATGGCCTCAGGCCTCTACTGGTACAACAGGCATTTCATATTTGATGAGAAAAAACTGACTAATGAATGGATGACGGCGAACAAGTGAACAGGATTGACAATCGGGGGGTTTTCAGGAATTCTTGGGACGCTACTAGGAGCATCATCAGACTTGGGAGACCCGATACTTCAGTCTGCAATTCTCTACTTTGGCTTGGGTCAAATCCATCTGGATTCCCAATTTGTGACAGTAATCGCGTTATTGATTTCATCAATTATCGAGGAACTATTGTGAGTTCATAAACTTGGCGGAGTGTGCTCGAGTGTCAGCTGGTAACTATTGGAATAATTCGCCGTTACCAGTCTAGTCAAACGACTGCTCCAGCTTCTCGTTAACCTTGGAGTATTTTGCATCTGAAACAAGACCAGAAGTACGCAGAGACTGAAGCTTCTCGACAGATTTCTGCAATGCGTAACCCGTGATCTCTTTTGCGTAGCTTGAATCATCATTGTGGGCAGTGGACTTTTCTACTCGTGTTACTCCAGCCCTTTGCTGGAAGGCAAGAAGAGGTGCTGACGCGGAAACTTGAAGCTTGTCGGTGGAAGGATGTACCTTTGATGCTTTTTCTGCTGTGCTCGAGGATCTTTTCTTGAGCAGGATCATTGCTATTACGCCACCAATTGGTGCAATAGCGATGCCTGCCAGGCGGCTGTAATCCGGACTCCATTTCGCCGTCAAGGTTTTCGGAGAATCCACAAGTAATGTTCCGGTCTTTTCTCCTGGCTGCATGCCAGTGTCGTCCCAACCATCAAACATATAGACCGTGAACAGATCGTCATTGTCAATGCTGACTGTTGCTATGCTCCCTTCGTCGTACCAGCCTTCGCCTGATTTCGTGCCCTGGTCGGTGACAACTCGTACATAATACTGCGTCTGTGATTCGAATTTCACCTGATGGGCCGAAGCCACCTTTATTGGAGCGGTAAACGATGACCCCACTTCGCTTCCGACCGGGCGCTTTGAATTGTCAAGCGACCAGCTCGCAATCTGCTGCCTGGTGTCCGGCGAGCCGGGATTTTCCTTGTTTGAGACAGTAATAGTGATGTCAGAGCCGACATCAAACCACTCGTCGCCAGTTGGTGAAGGAGGAGAAAAAATTATCTCCAGATCTCCGTGGTCAGCAACTGCCGACACAGGATACTGCACCGTTGCCTGGAAGACTACGGTGTGCCCGGAATCCATTGCGACATCAAGCATGAAATTGCCCCGAGCTTTTCTCGGTATTTCAATATGCGGCCCGCCATCAATGGAATAGGAGACCAGGCTGTACCTGCTCCCTTCATCTCTAACCCATGAATAGCTCTGACTGATGGAATACCTGCCGGAATCAACAAAGAGGGTATAGGATTCTGCCGTGTTTTCTGCATAGTTTACCTGCAGCTGCCTTCCGGCCGGGGCCTCCTGAGCATAGGCGTGTCCTGCCGCAGCAATGCAACATCCGAACAATACCATTGCCGCTGCAAGTGTTGTCGCTTTCAGAACTCTAGGCACCTTCTGTTATCTCTGCTATCTGGGCGTACGACCCCGCTATTTTGGCGTCAAGTTTCTCCAGTTTTTCATCAAGGCTGTGCTTGAGATCGTTGTAATTGCCCTGCTGGATCCTTCCCAGGTCGTAGTCATGATGCAGCTTCTTTAGTGCCTCTCGAACGCCACTCCTCCTTGAGATGAGGAACAGGAATTCCTCGGAAATAGGCCATGTAGACCTGGGCAATTCGATAACATCCCCTATGGGCTCTGCGTTGTCGCCTCTAAAGCTCTCGATCTTTCTCACCTTTTGGAACCTGTAAGCAGTCAGCAGGTATCTGACGTCATTTGGAGCATAGTGGAGCTTTTCAATGGCGCCACATCTCAGCAGCGTTTTCTCAACTGTGAGTCTTATCAGGTCCTGCTTTGACTTGTCGCTCTCGCCAAAGATGTCCTGCGCTATCTCGGCCAGTTTCACTGGTCCCATCTTGCTGGAGCTGAGCCTGGCTATGCTGTGGAGGACCTTGTGAGTAAGCAATTCGCTACTCGAAGGTTCCAAATATTTGAAGCATTCTTCCCTGAGATTTCTAATTTTTACAATACGACCCATCAGGTCTTGATCGTCTATTACCATTACCTGTTACAACATGCTCGTCCAAAGTTTCTTAAAGCCTCTTGTGTGGAGTATATGTACACTACACACAAGCCGGACTTTTATGAAAAGCGAGCTCGAAGGTGGAACGATCAAGTTAAGGGTATATCATCGCCAATAGGCCGATCTTTTACTCAGAAACGACAATAGTGAACCAAGTGCAACTGCCCCGCCTGCACTCAGAATGAGCAGAGAGAACTCTGGCACGACAGTGGTGCCTGTAATCCTGACAGCGTTGCCGTCATTGGGCTCGACCCTGATCCAGGAATGAGTAGAATTTTGGTAATACTGCTTAAAGTCCAAGGAATCGCCGGCAGCCCCGGTGACCGAATATGGTCCCCCAAGGAGAGCCACGGGGACAATTGCGAGCATTGGCGTGCTGGTGTCCAGCGTCAGCGCCAGGGACTTTGAACCCTGCTCAAAACTAAATTCCTGCACGACCGACGCGGTGACTACATGTACGATGTAATTTCTGCCGTCCCATGCAACGACAAAATCCTTTGTATCCACGCTCTTTATTGTGTAGCGCAGGACGGTCATTCCTGGAGGCATCGTGACAACATTGTCCACTATGTCAATAGGAATGTCATTTACGTAGATTATGTCGGACATCGAAGGCAGGACTATGGTAGACTCGATACTTCCACTGTCGTAGCTTATCTCCCAGATGTCTGATGCTGCTTTGCTGACAATACTGGCGCTGTAGGTTAGGGTTACGTTAGCAGCTCCGAGCGTGTCGACGGCTATCGAGCTGCCCGCGTGGGAAAAACTCAAGACTATGTTGTTCTCGTCGACTGCCAGAATGTTTGAAATGTTGCTTGCAATAGCGTTAACAGTTATTCTTGATACAGTCCTGCTCGGAGTTATCTCTTCAGTGACTCTTGCAAGGCTATCGCTGGAGATCTCTATGGTCAGGCTGTTTATTGTGACCTGTGCAAATGACTGGGGGAGCTGAAATAGAGCCAAAAAGAGAATTGCACCAATTATTAAACATGTGATGCTGTCTTTGGTAAGCAAAGGGCACGCAGCTACCTGCCGATTGTTCCCTGTCACGATTATAACGCTTTTCCCGCTCTGTATGCGCCTGCTTGGGCCCGGTACCCACATCGAAAGTTGTTTGAGAGCAGATGCCTGATCAGGGGCCTACAGGTCCATTGCCTCTACCATGCAATTGGTAGTTAGCATCCGGTTCGATCGTGCTCACTTTGAGCGGTTCGAACCTTCGAACCACTCTCGAAATGCTTCCTTTTATAGATTTGAATAGAAAAGATAGGTATCAATGACGCACATTGCTGAACACCTGTTTGCGGTGATGGCTTTGATCGCCGCTGCAACCTTTGCACTTTCGTTCGTAGAGCCCGCAATGGCCGAAGGAGGAAATCTCGAAGTTACCATGAAGGTGCTGGCCTCTGCAAACGCTCGAGTTCACGCAGACATATTGGAACTACAGCAGCTAAAGATCGCAGTTCCGATAGGAACGGAAGCATACTATTCTGCTGGCGTAAGAGAGCAAGACTTGGCGATAGCCGCCTTGGAATCTGGTAACCTGGATTTCGCCAAGGATCATGCTTTGAATTCTATGAACTACTTCAAGACAGCGTCTGACATGCTCATTGGCGTCAAAGAACTGGAGCAACCGACACTGGTGGTCGCACACAATGAAAAAGTCGCTATCAGAGAGGGCCGCGCAGGTTATCTTCAGACATTGGCAATCGCCAACAACGTTTCCGCGAGCTTTGCAGAATATCATTCAGCCATTCGAGCCAGTGAATCTGCAATGGTCAGGCAAGATAATCAAGAGGCTGAGGAACACCTTGCCCGTGCCGAATCTGTCCTTGATGATATTCAGAACAAGATCCAGATAACCGGCGACAGCAATAAGGAAGAGAGAGTAAAGGCTTTTGTCGAAGATATGAAGGCACATCTTTCCAAAATAGTCGCCAAGGCAGAAAATGATAGTACGATGACCGGCCGCAAGACTCTGATGATGGAGGCCAGCAGTACTATTCGGCTGCTGGACAATACAGTGGATGTCGATGAATTAATAAAGATAACCGCTGATTCGAGTAGAATTCAAGTTGTGCTACGTGAATACAGCGCTGTTCTCGCCGACTTGGAGAGCATCGAAGAAACAAAGGATGATGTTGTGCCTACCGATGATAGTGACGATGGACCACACGACGCCGATAATGAAGGGGTACCGAGCAATAATGGAACCGGAAACCAACCTCCGGATGAAGAAAGCGAGGCGGAGAAGCTGATGGAGACTGCGGACGCGCTGGAGGATAGAGCCAATGCTCTTCTTGCAGAAAGCGATAACGTGGTGGCGACTCTAAAGATAAATGCAGCACTAACTCTTATCGCAACCGCAAGAATAGACATTGACGCCGGGCACTTTGATGCCGCAACGATTGCCTTATCGTCCGCAGAGGCAGCACTAGATATCGCAGAGGAGCTGATTCGATAATGGCTTTAGAAATGACAAAGGTTAGCACCAAAAAGATGTCTCAACCATCCATGGAGCAAGTACTTGACACTCTTTGCGAAATGCAAGAGGATCAAGAGGTATTGCGTCAAGCAATACACGATGCGTTACTGTCTCTAGGAGGGCCGATAACTGAGACGATAATATGGCAACTCGGAGCAAGAGGCATGCTACTTAGTTCACACATCGACGTGCAATCGTTCTACGAACACTTGGGACAGGCCGTAGGAGTTGGTGCGGACATTGTAATGATCGATGTATACGAAAATGTGATGCGAATGGTGGAGAACACATGACCTATCCTGCTTCACATATCAAGATTTCGCGAAGCGCGTTTGAAGATACGATTGGCGCGCTGGGAGAACATGGCAAGAAAGCAATAATGGACGACCTGAAATCGAGAGGAACTTGTCAAAGATATCTCGAACTTGCTGATGTCAGCGAATCTCTGAGTCGCTACTTTGAGGTTGCATCTCCAGATCTTGCCTTGAGTAGAGTGTGGATCAAGGTGACCAAACTAAGTTCACAAGGCGCTTTGATTACTGCTAACCGTGTAGTCCTGGCTTAGACAAAGGCCAATTACTAGGTTGACTCAATTGCGGCTACGTTGTGTGCCAAGCTAATAGGAGAATTGTGATGTGGCGTTACGATGGTCCTGCTTTAACCATCGGAATTGCGCTTCAGTTCAGAGAAGCAGACGTTGCAGTATATCTGGTGCATGAAATCGGCTGGCACTATGACCGAATAACGCTGGCACTTCGTGCACACCGCAAGTTCGTTCTCAGACATCCAAACCTCTGAAAGTGGGAACTAGTAGATAAGCAAACGGTCCACCACACTAGAGAATCAGGCTCAACAATATCCGGACATGACCCTTGGACGGCTATCGTACCAATAGCTCTGCATTTGCACAGTCTGTATGGAACAGTATGTCAGAAACAAAGTCACAATCAGTGCACTGCATCCTCAGGCTCTGGTCGCACAATGAGCAATGTTCACTGCCTGGCTCGAGGTCTAGACCGCATTTCTTACACATTGTTTCGGGCATGATGTCTTGAATCTCACGATTATCCGATAAAAGAGTTGTGCAGTGATGCTTCAGAGGCTACATGAATGTGCAAGTACTAAGCTCGTCTAATCAAGTCATCTAGGAAAAGAAAGGTGCATGTGCAATCCACCAAATCTTGTAATCACAATGATTGCTATGAACGCGGGCAAGATAATGAGCCCCATCAAGAACTGGAACTCTGGAACCACGTTTGTCCCGCTAATTGTAATGCCGTGGACACTGTGTGTATACGATATGTTTATCGTCGCTACTCCGTCCGCTTCACTGACCTCGAAATTTGTTGTCGCTTGACCGTCAACTGTCACCACATAGGGTCCTTGCAGTACTCTCCCAATTGACAATTCGGTTGATCCCTCGGTTCCACTCTGTCCTTCGGCCCTGAACGACAACCTCTTGGATTTCTCGTCAAAAATGAAATTAGTAATCGTAGAGCTAGACTTTACTTCGACTGCAACAAGCTTGCCAGCAATTAGAGCGTTCAATGTGTTCGGTGGGGTTGAGGGAGGAGTTGTTCCAGGAGGTGTAGTCGTAGGAGGAGTAGTGGTAGGAGGTGGCACTACACTATCGTCGCTCTTTACCGTGATCGTAAATTGTCCAACTACAGGGGCATTGATTGAATCTGACAATGTGCAAGTAACCGTGCTAGTACCAACATAGAATAGAAAACCGGAAGGTGGATTACATGACGCGGAAATTTGTGGATCATGATCATCTTGAGCCTGTACTGCGTAAGTAACTATTGCCCCAACTGAATCTGATGCTTGCACAGTCATAGCGGCTGGAAGCGACATGCTAGGGCTTTGATCCTTGCCCGCAGTAATGTAAGCTCCTTTGGACGGCGAATAATAGATATATCCATTCTCAAACTGCTGGTATTTGGCAGTAGGATTCGGAGCCGTTAGCGGCGGAGAAATTGGATAGCCAAGCTGACCTTGCTCCCGTCCATGTTCTGCATAAAAGTCCCAAATGTCTCCAATCATCATCCATTGTGTGACACTACCCTGCTTCAAAAAAATAGTTCCGTACTGGAATACCTGTGCTTCACCAGGGTTGCCAGAAGGCAAAGCCTTTTGTTCTTCCATTGGCAAACCGAGAGCGCTCTGTTCCTGACCCAAGCTAATCCACCTGTCCATTATCGGACCATTCAATATCATTACAGCAGGAGGATCGTTTATCTGATAGATATTGCCGTTTTCGTAAACTGCGTAAAGGCTCTGTCCGTTCCCGGTTGGCGCGCAATCCTGACTCTGTGGATACGTCTTTTCGCCAAGCGCCGCCGAGTTCTGTGAATATTTTTGAGCTATTGTTGCACACATGTCCTGCCCATGGACCTCTGTTCCAGACATGATTGGAAATGCTACGAGAATCGATGCTAGCGAAGCAACAAAGATGGTCGTGATCGCGGATCGGAAAAGACTATCCGCTTTTAGATTAGAACCTATCAATTACCAAGTCAACTCCGAATAATACAATGAGATTGTGCAAATAGCCTCGATATAAGCACGAGTATGATGGAGCATTTACAGAAAACCATTTGGTTGATCCTCATTTCTGCGACTGGGCAGATCGCTAAGTTGCTCCAACGCAGATAAATTTTGGAATATCCCGAACGGGGAGTTTATACTACTAGTTGCCATCAGACTCTCCATCCATCCTCTCGTCTCTTCTTGTTTCTCTTCCGTCGAATTGATACCCAGATATCAGTCGCCAACAAGGTCGCGGCGATGCAAATCAAAAGCAAAAAGAGATAGATCGAGATCCAGCTTATAGGGACTTGTAACGAATTCATTGTGATAGCATCGCCATCCTTTCTGCTCGCTATTCCCTCTAGAGAGTATGCTCCTGGTGAATGGAACGGGATTTGCAGTGACTTTGAAAACGTCTGATTTGGTAACAGACTGATTGCCTCAACACCTTCTTGGATGCGTTCTCCGGTACTATTATCGACAAGCCAATAGCTGAATGTGATTTCTTCAGTAGTGTTTGCTTGGTTTACGATATCAATAGTAAAGGAACCCAGAGCTGATGGCAGGATAGGGATTGGAGATGTCGAGATGCTGTCTATCTTGGCAAACATCATCAGATTCAGTCTATCTGGAGCATGAGTTGCGTTTAGCTGATTCTCTTCAATATCAATACTGTTGTCAGCATCTAGTGCCAATTTATCTGATACTCTGACGTTCAGATGCCTGTTCTTGATTTCTGTGCCGTTCTGAACTGGTGGCGGTTCAATGGTTGACGGTTCGTCGATAAAGAATCCTCCCCCGCCCCCGCCTCCACCTCCACCCCCTGATGGAGGAGGATTTATCGCATTTAGGATCCTATTCACTAGGTCGGAAATAATCGATGAAGTCTCGGAAATTCCACGTGCATAGATCGCATCCCTTGAGATCCCTTCAGTCACAATAGCCCCTGAGCTTTCAACAACTAACCGCGTATACCCGTAAATTTTGGAAACAGAATCACTCAATATCGCGTCAGATGTCTCTGAAGCGAACCTAGCATATTCGGCGATCCTGGAGACACCATCGACGACCAGTGCATCAGACGCTTCTGAGGCATTTCGGGAATACGCCGCTGCTCTCGAGATCGAATCAACCGAAACAGCTCCTGTTGCCTCTGCAACTTGCCGAGCAAAACTTGTGAACTTGGAGGCAGAATCGCTGACAACAGCCCAGCAAGCAGATGGGATTTCATCCTCCAAGAGATGATGATAGTGGCCGCGGCTAGTATCATTGCAATGATGCTGAGTACAGGAGTAGGACCAGCCTTCAAAATCAGGGCGATGTCGCCCACGGCGTTAGCGATGACTACCGCTAGGGTAGCTGATGCGAGAATCACAGCCAATACAAATTTGGAAACCGCCATGCTATCACTTAGCTTCTGCTTCCTTTAAGTATTGCAGACCGAAGACACGTAACATAGTTACCTTGCCAAAAACTATCTATAGGCCAAATGTCTCATTTGTCTTATGATAAAAAAAAATACGCGTACGATTTAGTCATCCGCCGAACGTTTGTCCCCTAGCAAACAAAGCATCACGTGAAGCAGCGACAGCAGGATGGAAGCAGATACCCGCTCTCTCACAAAAACACGGAGTAAAGATGTTATCCTTGGACCATTTTGACCCGGAACACTTTCTTGTAGGCATGTTTGAAGCGGAAAATTCAGAGGTCTTAAGAGACTTTTTGATGGAAGCAGGACTCATGGCATGGAATGACCTAAAAATCAATTCAATCACTCCTGCAAAAGACCTGATGGATAACATTGACCAGGCGCCGCCCACAATTTTTTAAGGCGGCGAACCTAAGTGCTGGAACTTTCTGACAGCCATTGGCAATCCTAGGATTGCAGCTATTGCTGCAGCCATTATCATGGTTGATACAGGAAATTCTGGTACTACAACTGTCCCAAAAGCAGTCCCTGTAACATCGCTACCTTGGAGAACAGAATTCGTAGATTCATCAATGACTCCTTTCACGTTGACTTCAAAATGATATATCCCGTTGGCAGGAAAGGCAATTTTTTGTGAATCCACAGAGTTCACTGCTACGAGGTCACGCAATACCTTGATTTCTTTATGATCATTGTCAAAAACCACAAGATCGTACCATACGTCATTGCCTAGCGGAACCCGTGTCCTGCGATCCGCAAATTGAAGGTTAAGGGTCCTCTCCACACCTTCATCTTGGCCATCCTGCTCCCACGACAGAAGGATTTGCACGTTGCTCTTATCTACGATAATTCTTTCCGAGGTCAGGTCACTCCCGGGCGTGATGTCGTCGTGGTTACTTGCAGTGTCGTTTTGCTGCGCAGATCCGTTGGACGATGAAATATTTGGTTCGGGATATTCTCCATCCAGATCGTCATCTGTGGCTTCATTGCCGCCAAAATCAGTTGTACTATCTAAAGGTGCGGCAACGTTAATCCAGACGATCCCCACGTTGCCATCTGACTCGAGATCGTTTACACTGAACGAGAAACTGTCCGTTTCGTTTGTGCCTGGATTTGTAATCCAATATTGCATATACGGAGGAGTGCCACTCAGTGTCCCGTTGACTGGATCTGAAATGATAGTATATCTCCTGTAGTCGCTATCAGGGTCAGAACTAGTCAGGGTTATGTCAATAGCATTTCCGAAAGCCGTTACGTACTGGTCAATTGCCTTGGGGGGATCGTTCACTTCTGCGATGAATATCGACATGATAGCCCGATCACTCTGCCCATAGTCATCGTTGGCAGTAAAAGCAAAGGTGTCTGGGCCGCTATATTCCGGCGCGGGTGTGTAAATAGCTGTGCCATTATCGGCATCAAAACCCGTCAAGTTTCCATGCAATGGATAGTCAACTATTTCAAAACCAAAATAATCGTTCTCAGGGTCGCTAGCTGAAAAATTAACTATGAGTGGAATGTCCTCGGTTCCCGAGATGGACTGTGAATTCGCAGAGGGCGGATTGTTATAATAAGCAGCGTCTCCGCCACCAAAGGTGTTGTCATAATCATCTTCATTGTCATAATAGTAGGCATCATCTGTATCTTCATCAACTTGCTCATCCACCTCGTCGGGAGAAACGACTCTGATCAACACCGTCGCAGGTTCGCCGTCTCCCACCCAATCGCTGGCGACGAACAGGAAAGAGTCGCGACCCGTATAATCCTCAAAAGGTTCGTATGATAGGTTAGGTGGAGAACCAATCAGCGTGCCATGTGTTGGCTCTGATATTGGTAGGAAAGACAGAGAATCGCCATCTGCGTCTACCCCCCTTAGAATCATTGACTTGCGTGAATTTTCTTCAACGTTCAGAGACATGCTTTGAGCGACTGGTAGATCATTTTCAGAGACAATTGCGATGTTGACAGTTCCAAAAGCGGTGCTATTTACATGGCCATCATTCACACTAAAGATAAAGCTGTCAAGACCTGCATAGTTTGCCGAAGGAGTAAAAACAAGATTTGGTGGACTCCCACTCAAAACACCATGATCCGGCTGTTCAACAACTGCAAAAGCTGGATTGTCTTCATCTGCATCAAATGCCGTCAGCACTATTGATATCGAAGTATCTTCATCCGTTTCGACAGATTGATTCTCGGGAATTGGCGGGCTGTTGCTACCATTGACACCAACGACCTGTATTGAAACTATTGCCATATTGCTGTCTTCGGTACCATCATTTGCGATGAATGAGAAACTGTCCTCACCGTGGTAATCAACTTCTGGCGTATAAACAAGCGCACCAGACTCTGTTTCAAAGTCCGATAGAGAACCATGTGAAGCATCTTCGGATATCGAAAAAACCAGGACATCACCGTTGACATCGCTTGCTGACAGGAATATCGCCTTGGAACTGTTTTCAGCAATTAGAATTGATAGCTGTGGATCGGCAACAGGCGCAGTGTTTATGACTGTAAAGTTTGAAGCAGCTGAAGTCGCATTGGCCGAATCATCTATTGCTCGGACCGTCTTGATTCCAGCAATAGTAGCACTTGGCACTTCAAAGCTAGCTGCGAACTCTCCTTGCTGATCCACATTTACAATATCTGGAGTAGTACTTGCGTTGCCCTCGTCAAACGAAATTCTAACTTCAGAAAAAGGGGCAAAGCCAGACCCTTCCACGGTTACCGTATCTCCCACTTCGCCAGCTGGAGGAGAGAGGGCTATTGTGGCTGGAGATGCCAATGCGGAAGTTGCTGCAAGACCATAGATAGCAAAGGACGACAGAATAATGACTAGCGACCACTCTAATCCTTTGAATGGACAAAGATCTTTGGCTAGTCCCATTGCGCGACGCTTGCTCTCACGACGGAATAACCATTGGACAACATGAGATAACTCTGTGAGGGTGTAAATCCAAATACCCTCCCGCGTTTAAATCGTACCTCAACCTCTCAATGCGACCATTCGCATTCCAGCCTCCGATTCCACCGGAACAATCACTGGTGTTCTAGAGGCGAACTACTGAAATCTTCTGGTTTTTAGATAATTGAGATAAAAAGCCTTCCTCGTGGCTATGGATTGAAGTCCTCAACATCATTAAAATATCGTCTTCGAGAAAAGAATAAACCTGGACACATGAGCATCGATTTAGCATTCATAGGCACTTCAATCGGGTTTGGCGGCGTAGCCGGATTTCTCATTGGCTATGCAATAAAAAAAGCCATCAAAATAACGTTGTTCATAGTCGGGCTGTTCTTTGCTGCTCTGGCATACCTTAACTACCAGGGCATAATGACGATAAACTGGGACAAGCTTGGTACGACCGCGACGGATGCCTCGTCGGGGCTCGGGAATGCGACCGGGCAGATAGCCGGGATTTCTGACCAGGTTGCTCCAACGTTGATAAACTTTGGAATACCCTTAACAGGGAGTTTTGCGGCTGCTTTTGTGTTGGGCTTTATGAAGGGATAGCTGGCCTGGCTAGATACTATGACTAGCTGCGATCCATCTGTGCGTCATTAAAGCGCTAAAACCTGTGTAGCACCGAACAGGGATGGTTGTGTTCTTGACCTACATACTGATGGATATGAGGGCGGCTAGAGAATTTCAGTACGAGATGGACGAAAGCCGAAAAGAAAGCACAAGATCCATGAGTGGCATTCCTACAGGTGATGATTACTATCGTTTTTCACATGGGGAACCCCAGCATGCCAAGAGAAGTGCTCGACTAGTACATGAATGTGACAAGTGTTCAGGACGTTTCAAAAGCAAAGACGATCTACGGATGCATAACTACTGGGCACATGCCTATTGAATGCGCGAGTGATCTCTATCATACAGGCACTACGAATCTTTATCCTATTCAAGTCGTTTTCGGCGAATGAGTTCTGCCTCTGTGGGGTTTTCTAGCGCTACCGAACCGGTCTCAATATTTCCACTACTCGTGTATGTAGCGATGCTGACGCCAGTTGTAGATACTTTGCAATCCAACAGCTTTAAGCCGACAGGGATTGTGCCATCTCCGAAAAGGCGTTTGCCGCTTCCGATCGTAAGAGGAAAAGTCCACCATCGAGCGTTACGAAAGTGTTTGCGACAATTTTCCTCATGCTGACATCTGGTTCTTGATATTTAAAAAAGTATTACTCGAGGCTCTGGCAACGTCCAGTCCATGAATCAGTGTGTTGTACTAAGATTTACAGATTCTTCCTTATTAACGGCGGTTTTTTGCTGACTCTTGTCGAGTTGGCTGCGGAAGCGAATTAGATTGTGGTGCTGTAAAATCAAGAGAACCGTATCTTTGAAGTGCCTAGTGGTACTAATCCTCGCTTTTGCTTTGGGCTTTTGCTCTACCGCAACCAATGAGCACATTACTCAAGTGATTGCCTATGCTGATACTAATTCGCCCGACTATCCTGAATGCAAGATCCTTTGCGAACAGCGCGTTAATTTCGGAGCTATCATCGAACCGATTCATTACAACATGAATCGAAACTTGAGCGGTGTTGGCACCGATGCCAGCATATCATCAAACATAACTGCAAATATTGAAGGCAAGTCCCTAATAGTAACAGTATCATCTCCGGTCGAAGGCACTTTTAACATAGCACTAAGACAGTTTCTGAAGGCACAACAAGATGATGGCACACGAATAGCCTATCGTGTGCTTGTCGACGGCAGCGAAAATGATGTGGGTTTTCGCGAGCTTGGCAGAGAAGATCTCTATCAAGAATTCGATAGGCTGGATAAGGTCGTCAGGTCTGCACTCCTGGTACGAGAACCCAACTCAATCGAACCAATAACCGTCGATAGCATGCGAGTCCTGAGCATAGACTTTCCTTCAGGAAGCCACACCATTGAAGTTCGTGGTACATCGATCTATTATGCAGCAGAGATCGGGCATCGCCATGACACGAAGGACATCTTTGTTGATTTTCCACAGTATTCGTGTGACATTCTATGTGACTATAATCTCCAAATAGCAGACGAGTCCTATCTGATAGCATACGGGCTTTATGGCGATGGCAACAGCGTCGAGGTAACCGGGATCTCGGCGGATGCTGAGAGGAAGACCATTACAGTAGATCTAAACACAGCCGGCTTTGGCACATTTCATGTTTTCTTACCTCGCTCCATAATCCAATCAGCCCAGGACGACATGGAAGTAAGCTACCTTGTAAAGCTAGATGGCAAGATCGTTCAGTTCAATGAGTTCGATTGGCAGCAGATCTTTCCAGACGATCCGTTCGAAGCGCGTCTCCTATTCATCGACTTTCCAAAGGATGCAAAGCGAATAGAGATTACTGGCACATGGATAATTGGTGAAAAATCCGCTAATGGGATGACGACCTTTCCCTGCGATATGCTGGAAGAGAACTGCACTTACGATCTCACGATTCTAGACAAAACATTTCAGCTAAACTATACTATCAGCGGATATGAGAATACGGGCGACACTCAATTTCCACGGATTAATGGTATCTATTCTGACATGGTGCACAAATCAATCCATATCCAGCTAGAGGCGCCAGACCAGGGAGGCGTTCTTATAATTGACCTGCCTCCGGATCTAATACGGTCTGACGCAGATGTGCAGCACTACTCTACGTACCAAGATTTCATAGTGACCAATGAGCACAAGAACATAATAAAATCGGACAGCCGCATCATCGAGGTAAAGTTCGATGAGGGTCAAAGAGAGATAGAGATAAGCGGTAATTATCTATACCGAAGCAATGACGAATCGATATTCTCACCAACGTTCCCGTGCTCAAATGACGCTTGCATCATAAGTACAATTGGAAGAGATGATGCTAAATACGATCTGAAGTACCATATGACCGGTACCGTCGTAACAGGCTTTCCCGATGAAGTCAAAGTAAACAACATTTCGATTGATTCAACAAAACCTTCTCTGGTGATAGACATTACCGCAAAGCAGCCAGGAAGATTCGACCTGATTCTCGATAAAGCATTGATAGATAAAGAACTCGCGGGTGATGAAGGCGTTAATTATTTTGCCTATGTCGAGGGCAGACAAGCCACTGCGAACTATACGTCTTTCTTTATTCCTGACAGGCCGCGGACCGTGATTATAGATTTCGAAAATGGCGACAGAAAGATAGAAGTCGTTGGCTCACCAATGCAAAAATATCCATGTGCCAATCAAACCGAGTATTGTCTAATGCAAGTCCAAGTGAACGGCGAGACATATCCTATTGTTCTGAGCTTTTCAGGTGGATCTACACTTGGTGCTCAGCAAGCTGTCAGTATCGACCAGATATTGCAGGCACATGCAGGACACATCCATTTACCAGTTGCTTCCAACCTGCCTATTCTAAGTATAGACGGCATTTCAATAGCGGACGGAAGGGAGTCACTAACTCTCGACATAACGGCAAGGCGAGACGGTATGCTGACATTGTATCCTGCTAAGGATGTGATTAGGGGGAACATCACCTCAGTCAAGGTAGATGGAAGGACGGTCGAATATGGAAGTAACAGCTACGGTGACAACATCGGTGTTCAAATCCCTGTACTTGTGGATAGTAGGAAAGTTGAACTCGTAGTTGCGTCAGCAGCGAGCATTGCATCAATAGAACCAATGACTCCTGTTTTCCAAGATGCGGGGAACCAAGAACCTGCAGTCGCTGAGCCCATCACTGAAAATTCTGCTTCTACCACGCAAAACAGCATCATAATTGTCACACCCCAAGGCTCACAGGAATTCATGACTCCATATGCGTGGACCTCTATAGGAGTCGTCGGCGCAGCCTTGACAATACTGGCTGTGAAACTAAGAAACGAGAGCTCCTTTACGAGGCGGCTTCTCGGAGAAACGAAGCGCATGCTTCCAGCAGCTTTTGGCATTGAGATAATTTGTACAGCATCCGCGGAAGTAGGAAGCATCGTGGGCATTCTTGTTTTCGGATTTACGACAATAGGATTCATAATGTCTTTCTTATTGGCTTATGGAGTCGCAGGATGTACGGCCTTTGTCAGTATAATCGGGAGGGCACGCAGTCACGAACAGTCGTATTCTAAAAGATACGAACAAATGACCTGCGGCTGCGATGCTGTACTCGCGCATGGATCCGAAATAGGGTTTGTTTCTGCCGTCGGGTTGACCTTCAAGTATTTCGCTTCTGGCTTGCGGGAACTGCCATCGCTTCATAGGACGCCTCACGCTGGTCGAATAATAAAGCTCGGCCTGTTCATCCTCATCACCGCAGAAAGCGCTTGCATTGTCACCACGGCTACCGTCGATTTCTTTCTATACAAGTATTCGCTGTTTTTGTCAATTCCTCTGGCTCTAGTGTCCGGTGCGATCGTAGTTGCCCTTGTAGCAGCGTTCAAGTCGGCAAGAGAAAGAAAGCCTGTCTCGATCAGCAGGAAAGACACGGTTGCATGAGTTAGGAAGGCTCTAGCGTTGGATCCGATTGCATTCGAAACAAGTTGAATCACGTCGATGCTTTGATGCCTGCCATCTTAGTTGTCTGCATTTCTATTCTCTTTGCCGCAAGAGTGGCCAGAAATGTTATTACTAGAACAAGTACAATGGTTCCGCCGGTTGCGATATTGGCCACATATGATATCAATATCCCCGCTACTACCGATGATGCTGCTATTGCGCCAGATAGTACAGCAGTCTTTTTGAATCCTTTTCCGAACATCATTGCAGTGATATTTGGTATCACTATCAGGGATGAAATGAGCAATATACCAACAAGCCTTATTGACGATATGACGGCTATGCTTGCCAGTACGATAAACAAATAATTCAGTCTGGATACGTGCAACCCGCTGACCTTTGCCTGCTCTTCGTCGAAGGTGATATACATGAATCTCTTGTAAAGCAAGAGCAGTATGGCCAGTATTGCCGCAGAGAGTGCAAGTATCATGATGACTTCTTCCTGACTCA